>NZ_JBQSWK010000068.1:0-7774 GCF_052377065.1 Brachybacterium sp. AOP42-C2-15 | reverse complement strand
CTGCCGCGTACCCGGCCCCCCACCCGGGGGGGGGCCCCCCTTCTCGAGGAACGGGAGCGATCAGACTCTGCGACCGGCTGCTGCGGTCAGTCCTCGATCGGCTCGGGCTTGAGATGGAGACGCTCGGTCTCGTCGATGATCTCGGAGGCGACGCTGGTGAAGGCGTCCTGATGGGCGCGAGCGTGGTGCGCGCAGAACATCAGTTCGCCGCCGGCCTCGAGGAGCACCTTGACGTACGCCTGAGCACCGCAGCGGTCGCAGCGGTCGTGTGCCGTGAGCCGGGGAGCTTCGAGAGTGAGGTTCATGAGGTCATTTCTAGCATCGAGACCGGGGGCGGGGGGAGTATCCACAGCCCTGGTTCGCTGGCGGCGCAACACCCTGTGAGCCCAGCCGCTCCCCACGCCCGGTCGGGGCCCGTGCTGTGAGCCGCGCGGCAGGCGGCAATACCCGGATCCTGTTGCCCCGACCCGTAGGATCTGGGGGGTGTCCACCACCAGCACTGCGAAGAAGTCCGCCTACGATGCCCGCAATCTCCAGGTCCTCGAGGGCCTCGAGGCTGTGCGCAAGCGTCCCGGCATGTATATCGGCTCCACCGACTCGCGGGGCCTCATGCACTGCCTCTGGGAGATCCTCGACAACTCGGTCGACGAGGCGCTCGGCGGGCACGGCGACGCGATCGAGGTGATCCTCCACCCTGATCACTCGGTCGAGGTCAGGGACACCGGTCGCGGAGTCCCGGTGGATGTCGAGCCCCGCACCGGACTGACCGGCGTCGAGGTGGTCTACACCAAGCTCCACGCCGGTGGGAAGTTCGGCGGCGGCTCCTATGCCGCCTCGGGCGGCCTGCACGGCGTCGGCGCGAGCGTCGTCAACGCCCTGTCCGGACGCCTCGATGTCGAGGTCGACCGCGGTGGGAAGACCTACGCGATGAGCTTCCAGCGCGGGCAGCCGGGCGAGTTCGCCGATTCCGGTGAACCGGACCTGGACTCCCCGTTCACCCCTGCGGAAGGACCCGGGGAGCTGCGGGTGGTGGGCAAGGCCAAGCGCGGCGTGACCGGCACCCGTGTGCGCTACTGGGCCGACCCTCAGATCTTCGTGAAGGGATCGCACTTCTCGCTGGACGATCTCACGCGCCGCTCCCGCCAGACCGCCTTCCTGGTCCCGGGCCTGAAGATCTCGGTCAGTGACCTCCGGCCCGAGGCCTCACCCGATCAGCCGGCCACCCGCGTGTACAAGTACGACGGCGGGATCAGCGAGTTCGTCGAGTACCTCGCCCAGGACCAGCGGATCACCGATGTGATCCGCCTGCAGGGCACGGGCGCGTACACAGAGACGGTCCCTGTGCTCGATGCGAACGGCCATATGGTCTCCACCGATGTCGAGCGCAGCTGCGAGGTGGACATCGCTCTGCGGTGGGGCTCGGACTTCGACTCCACGCTGCGCTCCTTCGTAAACATCGTCGCCACCCCCAAGGGAGGCACCCACGTCACCGGCTTCGAGCAGGCGATGGTCAAGACCGTGCGCAAGCAGGTCGAGAACCAGGCCCGGCGGGTCAAGTTCAATGCGAAGAACGAGAAGATCGAGAAGGACGACACCCTCGCCGGGCTCACCGCGGTGGTCAGCGTCAGGATCGACGAACCGCAGTTCGAGGGCCAGACCAAGGAGGTGCTCGGCACCCCGGCGATCCGCGCGATCGTCGCGAAGGTCGTCGAGGACCGGCTGACCGAGTTCCTCAGCTCCACCAAGAAGGGCGAGAAGGAACAGGCAGCCCTGGTCATCGACAAGGTGGTCTCGGAGATGCGCGCCCGCATCGCCGCACGCATGCACAAGGAGGTCTCGCGCCGTAAGAACGCGCTGGAATCCTCCACCATGCCCACCAAGCTCGCCGACTGCCGCACCCACGATGTGGAGCGCTCCGAGCTGTTCGTCGTCGAGGGCGACAGCGCGCTCGGCACCGCGAAGAACGCACGCTCCTCGGAGTTCCAGGCCCTGCTGCCGATCCGCGGCAAGATCCTGAACGTCCAGAAGGCGTCGATCACGGACATGCTGAAGAACTCCGAGTGCGCCGCGATCATCCAGGTGATCGGCGCCGGCTCGGGTCGCACCTTCGACCTGGACGCCGCCCGCTACGGCAAGATCATCATGATGACGGACGCCGATGTCGACGGTGCGCACATCCGCACCCTGCTGTTGACGCTGTTCCACCGTTATATGCGTCCCCTGGTCGAGGCCGGTCGGGTCTACGCCGCAGTGCCGCCCCTGCATCGGGTGGAGATCATCCACGGCGGCAAGAAGAAGAACGAGCTGGTCTACACCTACTCCGAGGCGGAGCTGCACAAGCTGCTCAAGAACCTCGAACGCCGCGGGAAGAAGTACAAGGAGCCGATCCAGCGCTACAAGGGCCTGGGGGAGATGGACGCCGACCAGCTGGCCGACACCACCATGGATCCCGGTCACCGCACCTTGCGCCGGGTGCGGATCGAGGACGCCGAGGCCGCCAGCGCCGTCTTCGAGCTGCTGATGGGCTCCGACGTCGCTCCGCGCAAGCAGTTCATCATCGAGGGAGCCGAAGAGCTCGATATGGAGAGGATCGACGCATGAGTGTCGCCGTCCGAGTCATCCCCTGCCTGGACGTCGACGCGGGTCGCGTCGTCAAGGGCGTCAACTTCAAAGATCTCCGCGATGCTGGGGACCCGGTCGAGCTGGCCGCCCGGTACGGCGCCGAGGGAGCTGATGAGCTCACCTTCCTCGACGTCACCGCCTCCTCCGGCGGCCGCGATACCATGATCGACGTGGTCCGCCGCACCGCAGAGCAGATCTTCATCCCGCTGACCGTCGGCGGCGGGGTGCGCTCCGCCGGCGACGTGGACCAGCTGCTGCGGGCGGGCGCGGACAAGTGCGGGGTGAACACCGCCGCGATCGCTCGCCCCGAGGTGATCAGCGAGATCTCGCGTCGTTTCGGCAACCAGGTGCTGGTGCTCTCGATCGACGCCCGCCGCGTCACCGACGAGACCCCCGAGGGCACGGCACGCTCCGGTTCTGGCTTCGAGGTGACCACCCACGGTGGTCGGCGCGGCACCGGCATCGATGCGATCGCCTGGATCCGCGAGGTGACCGAGCGTGGAGCCGGAGAGATCCTGCTGAACTCGATGGATGCCGATGGCACTGAGCAGGGCTTCGACCTCGAGCTGATCAGGCTCGCCCGGGAGGCGACCACCCTGCCGCTGATCGCCTCCGGCGGGGCCGGGAAGCCCGAGGACTTCGCTCCGGCGGTCCACGCGGGCGCCGATGCGGTGCTCGCCGCGAGCGTCTTCCACTTCCAGCAGATGACGATCTCGGAGGCTAAGGCCGCGATGGCGGCCGACGGGATCACCGTGCGGTGAGCGCACCGCTCTCGGTCGCCGACCGAGCAGCCGGCACCACCCGCCCTCCGCGGCAGCGCCTCGCTGCCATCGGGCTCGTGCTGATCCTGCTGCTTCTCGCCACCGGCGGCTGGCTGCTGTGGGACAACCGCCGGCTCGATGTCACCACCTATGACGTGGTCCTCGACGAACTGCCAGCAGCGGCGGACGGGCTTCGCATCGCTCAGATCTCCGATCTGCATGCCGCACAGTTCGGCACCTTCCAGGATCGGGTGGTCACCGCGACCACGGCCGCAGAGCCGGATCTGATCGCGCTCACCGGCGACCTCATCGACTACCGCACCACGCAGCTGGACGGCGTGCTCGCGATGACCGAGCGACTGCAGGCGATCGCACCCACGTACTTCGTGCTCGGCAACCATGAGGCGGACTCACCCCTCATGGACGAGCTGATCAGGGGACTCGAGGCTCGCGGCATCACGGTGCTGCGGAATGAGGCTGTCGAGGCGCAGATCGCCGGGGTCGAGCTGAGCGTGGTCGGTCTTGATGACCCGCGGGTGCGGGCCGCGGCAGGGGAGAGCCCGCAGGAGGCGACGGCGGTGCTCGCCGGACTCGGCCTGCCGGAGGATGGCACCACTGTGCTGCTCGCGCATCGTCCGGAGCAGCTGGACAGCTATACCGGTACCGGGGCTGACCTGGTGCTCTCCGGGCATGCCCACGGCGGGCAGGTGCGCATTCCCGGAGTGGGTGGGCTCTACGCCCCGCATCAGGGCCTGTTCCCCGCGCTCACCGAGGGCGTGCATGAGCGGCAGGGCACCACCATGGTGATCAGCCGGGGGCTCGGGAACAGCATCGCCGGGGTGCGGGTCAACAACCCGCGTGAGCTCGTGATCGTGGAGATGCGCAGCGGGATGTGAGCCGCCTTCTACTAGCTATTCGCAGTGTGTATACGCAGTGTGTATAGTCCTCGCATGAGCACCGCACACGCCCTGCTGGGACTGCTTGATCGGTCGCCAGCCTATGGGTACTCCCTCAAGCATGACTACGACCAGCTCCTCGCACCGGAGCGGCCGCTGGCCTTCGGGCAGGTCTATTCCTCGCTCGCCCGCTTCGAGCGCCAGGGATGGGCAGAGATCCTCACCGTCGAGACCGGCTCCGGGCCCGAGCGCAAGCTCTACGGCATCACGGCCGACGGGGTCGCCGAGCTGGATGCCTGGGTCTCCACGCCGCAGGTCACCGGCTCCTTCTCAGCCTCCACCCTGTTCGTGCGGATCTCGATCGCCCTGCTTTCCGGGCGGGACGCCCAGGAGGTCCTCACCGTCCAGCGAGCGAGCCACATGGTGCGCATGCGCGAGCTGACCGCACGCCGTCGCGGTGCCGAGCCCTCGCTGCTGCTCCAGCTGGACTACGAGCTCACCCACCTCGACGCCGATCTGCGCTGGATCCAGGAAGCCGGTCAGCGGCTCGATGCGCTGCGCGTGCAATGGCAGGAGACGACCGGAACGCGGCCCGACGAGACCGGGGCGCAGCGATGACCGCCCATTCCGAGAGTCGTGAACGCGCTGCGACCGCTGCCGGAGCTGCGACGGTCGTCGAGCTGAGCGGGGTACGGGTCTCCTACGGTCAGGATCCCGCGCTGCGTGGCATCGACCTGCAGATCGCCGCAGGGGAGCAGGTCGCCGTGATGGGGCCGTCCGGATGCGGGAAGTCCACTCTTCTGCATGTGCTCGCCGGCGTGCTGGATGCCCGGGAGGGCACCCTCCGGGTGCTCGGCGAGGACCTCGGAGCGATGCGGGAGAAAGATCGAGCCCAGCTCCGGCTGGCCCGGATGGGCATGGTGTTCCAGTTCGGTGACCTGATCGGCGAACTCACTCTGCGCGAGAATCTCGCCCTCCCGCTCCAGCTCCTCGGCGGCAGGCCGGCACGGATCCGGGCAGAAGTCGACGCGATGCTCGACCGTCTCGGGCTCGGCGAGGTCGCAGGCCGTCGCGCCGCCCAGGTCTCCGGTGGACAGGCGCAGCGCGCCGCCGTCGGCCGCGCACTGATCCACCAGCCCGCCCTGCTGCTGGCCGACGAACCCACCGGCGCGCTGGACACAGTCGCCGCCGACACCGTGATGGACGCCCTGATGGACACCGTGACGGAGCAGGGCACGACCCTCGTGGTCGTCACCCACGACAACCGCGTCGCCGCACACCTGAACCGCCTGGTGAGCATGCGCGACGGGGAGCTCGTGGGCTGAGATGCGCTCCTCCCTCCGCCTCGGGCTCACCCTCGCCCTGCGCGCCACCGACCAAGGCCGCTTCCGCACACTCAGCGCACTGCTCGTGTCCCTGTTCGGCTGCGCGCTCCTGGTCGTGGTGCTGTCCCTGCTGGATGCTGCCAGGCCCCGCAGCCTCGCACCCGGGATCGCGATGTCGGAGGTGGTCGGGATGATCCTGCCCGGGATCGTGGCCCTCGCGATCGGTCTGCCCGTGCTGGCCGCCGCCGCCGCGACCGGCCGCATGTCCGAGCAGGACCGCTCCCGGCGCACGGCCCGATTGCACCTGCTCGGGATGCGCGGCCGCGATCGGGTACTGGTGGGCATCGGCGAAAGCCTCCCTCCCGCTCTCGTCGGTGCAGCTGTCGGTCTCACGGTGGGTTCTCTGCTGGTTCCGTGGGCCGGAGGGGCACTGCTGGGCATGACCCCGGCGCCGAGCGTTGTGCCGGGATCTCTCGTGGTGGCCCTCGCCGTGCCGCTGGGTCTGGCCGCCGGGGCCGCGATGCCCTCACGTCGCTCCCAGAGCGAGACTCTGGAGCAGGCTCGCGGAGAGGTGGACCGACGTCCCGGTCTCTGGCGGGCAGCGATCCTGGTGCTGGGTCTGGTGATGCTGGTGCTCAGCTGGAGTGTGCAAGGGCTCTCGAACCCCGTGCTGGTCGTTCTGTTCCTCGGCGGTGCCGGCCTGGCCGCACTGGGCAGCATCCTGCTGCCGGCCCTGCTGGTGCGGCGCAGCGCCGACCTGCTCGTCCGGGTCGGATCCCCGGTGACCGTCGTGGCGGGACGGCGCCTGCAGTCTCAGCCCGCAGTGCTCGGCAGGGTGCTCGGCGCCCTGGTGATCGGCGTGGTGGTGACGACGGCAGGGCAGGGACTGATCAGCGTCTTGGCCGCTACCCCGGTGTATCAGGCCGGGCGCCACTACCGAGACGTCGAAGCTGTCGCCGAGGCATGGCTCCCGGATCGGGCGGCCGTCGCAGATCTGGAGCGTGCCCTCGAGCAGGTCGGTGGAGCTCGCGAGGTGGCATTCTCCACGCGCGGGTACGTCGTCGCCCCGGGGAGCACCCCGCAGGAGCACGCCCTGGGTGCGATGGTGACCACCTGCGAGGAGCTCCGCGTCCTCCGACCGGAGGTGGAGGGCTGCCGGAATGATCGTGCGGCCTGGATCCCAGCTGCGGCTGGGTTCGAGGAGAGGGTACCGCTCCAGGGAATCGTGGATCTGTTCAGCACCGACTTCGACGAGAGCAGCGGCGGGTTCGGAGATCCCGTGCTGCAGCTCGAGGTCTCCGAGGATGATCTCTCTCGAGTGCCAGTCCCTGCCTGGCAGGACACGGATCCGGCACCCACCCTGTTCATTCCGCGGGCACTGGTCACCGAAGAGCAGTTCTGGCAGTTCGGCGACGTGAGCGCGAGGGTGAATGCTGGCCCGCGCCCTGACTTTCCGGCGGAGCTGCAGGCGGCGGGAATCGACGCCCATATCGGCTGGACGGCGGAGGACTTCGCGCCCTATCAGGCGACCATCGACACCATCCGCCTGCTGAACCTCGTGGTGCTGGCCGTCGGGCTGGGCGCCTTCCTGCTCGGCATGGCTGATCTGGCGATGGGGCGCAGGCAGGAGCATGCCCGGCTGCGCCTGCTCGGCACCCCTGTGGGGGTGCTGCGCCGTGCGCACTGGCTCGAGGTGGCGCTGCCGCTGGTGGTCGGTGGGGGAGCGGCGCTCGGGATCGGGCATCTGGTCGCCGTCGCCTTCGTCGATACCGGTAACCGCGGTATGGAACCGGGCATGGTGACGCACCTCGGCGCGGAGAGCCTCACCGGACCGGTTCTCGCCGTGGCGGGCGGCGCGGTGGTGATCGCGCTGCTGACCTCGATCGGCATCGGTGCTCCCCTGCGACCGGACCACATCCGCCGGGCCTGACGTGCGCACCGCCGCGCGTCTGCTGTACTCCGGACGCGACACGGCCCGTCCGAACGGATTCGGACGGGCCGAGGGTGGGGGCGAGCGCTCGCATCAGAGACGCCGCCGTGCTCACCGCAGGTGCGAGAGGCCGGTGCCGAGCAGTGCGCGCTGCACGAGCAGCTCGTGCTCATGACGCGCCTGCTGGGCGGCCTGCTGCCGACGGGCCTCGCGCACCGCTCGTCGGCGGGCGAGGAAACC
>NZ_JBQSWK010000067.1:0-8486 GCF_052377065.1 Brachybacterium sp. AOP42-C2-15 | reverse complement strand
GACCAGATCTGCACCCGTGGGCGGGTGGTCGTGGCCGGTGTGGTCGTGGGGGTCGTCACAGTGCGGTGCGGGCGCTGCGGGCGAGTCGGTCATGAAGCTCCTTCTGGGTCCCCACCAGGGTAGCGGGATGGACGCAGGTGAGGTCGTCCAGCGGGGGTGTGGAACCATGGGGGCGTGGCGACGGATGCGATGAACACCAGCGAGGCGGGCCTGTCCGCCGCTCAGCGGCAGCGTGCGATCGGCGCTGTCGTGGCGGCCGCGACGGGCGATGCGCTGGGCGCCCC
Source organism: Brachybacterium sp. AOP42-C2-15 (assembly GCF_052377065.1). Taxonomy (NCBI): domain Bacteria; kingdom Bacillati; phylum Actinomycetota; class Actinomycetes; order Micrococcales; family Dermabacteraceae; genus Brachybacterium; species Brachybacterium sp. AOP42-C2-15. The sequence goes on along the minus strand of NZ_JBQSWK010000067.1, from coordinate 8,202 downwards.
GTACGAGTTCCAGCCGCCCGTGCTCGACTCCGAGGAGATCGGCATGATCGGCGGCGGCGTGCTGGGCTGGCAGCCGGGGGAGTGGACCGACGACACCGCGATGGCGATCGTGGTGCTCGAGGCGTCCGTGGCGGCGTCGGACCGACATGACCTGCGTATCGACACGGCGCAGGACCACATCGCGCGCGAGTGGTACTCGTGGTCGCTCGGCACCCCCGACATCGGCACCCTCACTTCCCAGGTCGTGCGCGCCGCTGCTGATCTTGCCCGGGTGGACGGCCACTACGCCCCGCGGGCCAAGGATTTCCGCGCGGCCGCTGCCTCGACGTTCGAGGAGCTGCCGGCCTCCGCCGGGAACGGCTCGCTGATGCGTGCGCACGCCTCGGTGCTCCCCTATCTGCTCTCGCCTGTCGAGGATGCGGTCGAGGCGATCGAGGCAGTGTGCTGCTTGACACACGTGCATCAGGACACGATCGAGGCCTGCGTCCTGTGGGGGCTGGCCGTACGGCACGCGGTCCTCACCGGCGAGGTCGATGTGCGCGTGGGCCTGTCCGAGCTGCCTGAGGAGAGCCGCCAGCAGTGGGTCGAGCGGATCGAAGAGGCCGAGGAGTCGACGCCCGCGATGTTCCGCCGCAACGGATGGGTGGTCGGTGCCTTCCAGGCCGCCTGGGCGGCGATCTCGGGAGTCTCGCCGATTCCTGAAGGGAAGTTCGATCAGCGCGATGCCCTGGTCGCAGCCCTCGAAGCGGCCGCACGCTCCGGTTATGACACCGATACGGTCGCCTGCATCACCGGCTCTCTGATCGGCGGCGCGCTCGGCTACAAGGCGGTGCCGCCGGAGTGGCGACGCACGCTGTTCGGCTGGCCCGGGTACGAGATGGATGAGCTCAAGGGCCTGGTCGAACGGGTGATCGCCCCGATGGTCCCCGACCACGCGGAGGACGTGTGAGGCCGGTGTCCGCGACTTCACGACCGGCGGCTTCTCAACAGGCCCCCTGGGCTCTGCGGATCCTCACCTGGAACCTGTGGGAGCTGCGAGGGGACCTGTCCGCTCTGATCGAAGCCGTCCAGGATCTGCAGCCCGACGTGCTGCTGATCCAGGAGGCTCCGCGCTTCGTGCTGCCGACGGCGCGACTGCGCTGGTTCGCACGGCAGATCGATCGCCGGATCCTGGTCGGCGGCGCAGGCGGCCGCGGGCTGGCGATCCTCGCGACCGACGAGGTGGCGGCGCAGGTGATCCGGCGCGGTGCGCACCCGGTCGCGCAGACGGTGTCGGACCTGAACTCCACCTACCCGCGCGGGGTCGCTGCGGTGCGGCTCTCCGTGCCGGGCGGAGGAGCGGTGGTGCTCTCCTCGACGCACCTCGCGCTCCAGGAGGACAACCGGATGCGACATGCCGAGCATCTCGCGGCACTGGTGCGGGGAGCGGGAGCCCCCGTCATCGTGGGAGGGGATCTCAACGAGACGGCCAGCGGCAGTGCACGGCGCTTCCTCGCGCCGCTGCTGACTGATCCGGCTGACCAGGCCGAGCACACTTTCCCTGCAGCCTCCCCGGCGAGGCGGATCGACGCGATCCTGACCACCGCTGGGGTGACCGTGCAGGAAGCGCGTGCAGTGCGAGCCACCGAGCGGGTGAGCGAAGAGCGGCTGTCGGGAGCCTCCGATCACCTGCCGACGCTGCTGAGCATCTCGCTCTGACGCCGGGAGGCTGACGCTGAGCGTCAGCGACCCACCGCAGCCCCTCCCGCGGCCCAGCGCAGCCCCGTCAGCGGCCCAGCCGTAGCCCCGTCCGCAGCTCGACGACATCCTCCTGGCCCCCCACGTGGCGGATGGCGATGCCCCCGGGGACCTCACCCACGACGGTGAGCTGGGTCCGGTAGGCATCAACCGCACGGCGCACAGACTCAGCGGATGCCGGATGCTCGCGCCAGAAGAAACCGTCGGCCCCGGTCCTGGCCCCGTCCCCGCCTCCGGACCCGGCAGACACAGACGCTGCCTGTCGGTCGCTCGGTTCCGCCGGGGCCCCGCTGGCGACCTCCACCATGGGCGTGCCGGTGCGGGCGCAGGCGCCAGCGGTGACGTGGTGGGCGCGCACGTGGTCCGGGTGCCCGTAGGTGCCGGCGTCGTCATAGCCGATGACCGCATCGGGCTGCAGCTGGGTGATGAGTGCCGCGAGGTCCTCGACGGCGTGTTCGAGGGGGCGATGGGAGAAGCTGTCGGCACCTGCGGTCTCGGAGGGGCCGGCCAGGCCCTCGCGCACCCACTGCATGCCTGAGTCGCGGTAACGCCGCGGCTTCGCCCCTGAGGCGAGAGCGGGGGCGGTGCCGAGCCAATGCCGCTCGAGGATCCCCAACGCGCGGGTCGCCGCCTCGATCTCGTGCTCTCGGATCTCCTCGATCGGGCGGGGGTCGTCGGCGGCCACTGATCCCGTGACGATCTCGCCCTCCTCCCCGCGTGTGGCCGTCACCAGCACCACCTGAGTGCCGGCGGCGACCAGGGAAGCGAGCAGCGCGCCAGTGGAGAGGGACTCGTCATCGGGATGGGCGTGGACCGCGAGGACCAGCCGAGCCGAGTCCAGCAGCTCCCAGGGGTCGACGGCGAGGGCAGCGGCGGGGAAGGCAGCGGGAGCATTCATGACGTCTCCTCGGCGGCACGATCTTCGAGCAGCCGGGAGTACTGCGACTCGAGGATCCGGGCTGTGGCCTCCCAGGTGCGGGTGGCGGCGAACTCGCGGGCGGAGCTGACGGCATCGCGGTAGCCGTCGGCGTCCCGCAGCAGGGACTGCAGCGTCTCAGCCCAGACATCGGGGTCACGGCTGTCCAGCACCAGCCCTGCGGGGTCGACGGCCTCCTGCACTCCGCCGGCGAAGCGCCAGGCGAGCACCGGGGTACCGCTGGCCTGCGCTTCGAGGGCGACGAGTCCGAAGGTCTCCGACCAGCTGGTCAGCAGCAGAGCTCCCGCGCAGCGCATCGTCTCGGCGAGCTGGTCACGATCCAGCGATCCCACGAAGTCGATCTGGTCCTCGATGCCGAGGTCCCGAGCCTGAGCTCGCAGCTGCTCGGCATAGCCCGCGAAGTCCTGCGAGACGCCCCCCGCGAGCACCAGGCGGGCTCCGAGCTCACGAGGCAGATGCGCGAGGATCTCGAGGGCGAGATCCGGACCCTTGAGCGGCTGCAGACGTGCGGTGAACAGCAGCGTGGGGCGCTCCCGCCGCTCGGTGAGATCCGAGCAGGGACGGAACCGATCGATATCCACCCCGGGGCGCACGACGGTCAGCCTCGATCCCGGCACGCCGTAGCGCTCGCCGATCGTGCGCGCCTCGGCCTCCGAGACGGCGACCACCAGATCAGAGCCGGTGGCGACGAACTGCTCTCCCGGGATCCTCCCGGAGGACTCAGCAGGCTCACCGGCCTCCAGCGTGCTGGATCCCTCGGGAGCGGCCACGGAGTGGAAGGACTGCAGGTGGGGGATGCCCAGCTCACGAGTAAGGGGCAGCGCGGCGACCCCGCTGAACCAGTGGTGGGAATGGATGAGGTCCCAGTCCACTGCGCGTGGTCCCTCACTCGCGTCGCTGCTCCCGTTCCCGTTTCCGTTCCTGTTCCCGTTCTCGTCCGGGTTCCCGCTACCGCTCCCGTCCCTTTCCTGGCCAGGTGCACAGTCGGTGAGGGCTTCGCGCAGGGCCGCACGGAAGGGGGTGATCGTCTGCTCCATCTCGCTCTTGGCGAGAGGGGAGGCAGGGCCCGCGTCGAGGTGGAACAGACGAACCCCGTCGGCGATCTCCACCACGGCTGGGGCGGCGGGGTCGGTGCGGCGCGTGAACAGATCGACGTGATGGCCCAGACGGGCGAGTGCCAGTGACTGCTCGAGCACCACAACGTTCATGCCGCCGGCGTCCGCTCCTCCGGGAGCCTCGAGCGGCGAGGTGTGGAGGGAGACCGCAGCGATGCGCAAAGAGGTGGCCGACATGCCCGCCATCCTAGGCGCGCCGGACGGTGCTTTCTTGTTCGAGCTTGTTCTAGTGCACAGCGGCGGGGCGGGGGAGCAGTGGACACGAGGGCCTTGTGTTCGCCCTAGACGAAACTTGGGGCGGCTTGCGTCACGGGAAGTTGAAACGGGCAACAACAAGGTGGGAGTCTGAAACGCATGGAGACGGCGGAGAAGGTTGACTGGGCTGCGTTGAACGCCCACGCGGCGGGCCGTCCTGCCCGCCGATTGGTGTCGAAGGCGATCGCTGCAGCGGGGGGTTCCCGGAGGCCGGGGACCGTGCTCGACCTCGGTGCCGGCGCGGGAGCGGATTCTCTTCAATTCGCACGCCAGGGCTGGACCGTGCACGCCTACGACAGCGACGACACTCTCGCCGCCCGGCTCGTGGAGAACGAGCGGATGACCGGCTCGGTGCAGTTCCACCACAGCGATATCGCGACCGTCCCTGCCTTCCCTTCTGCTCAGATCGTCTACTCGACGTACACGCTCGGCCTGCTGGGTCCGGCCGCGCTGCCGGGAGTCTGGCGGAAGCTGGTCGATGCGCTGCCTCGCGGAGGCGTGATGGCGGTCGACTTCTTCGGCACCAACGATTCGTGGGCGGAGCGCCCGGACGTGGCGACCCTGCCGCTCGAGCAGATCGACGCGATGTTCCGCGGCTTCCAGGTCATGGACCGTTCGATCCGCGACGAGGACGGACGATTCCTGGCCGACAAGAAGCACTGGCACGTCATCACGACCCTCGCTCGCAAGCTGCACTGAGCCAGTTCTTCTGGGGTAGCTTTTCTGGGCCGGTTGCACCGGGCCAGCCGAGGGTCACCGCGCGGGAGAGGATCTCGCGCTGAGCATCCCGACCCCATCGAGCACCCGGTCACGCAGATCCGCGTGCTCGTTCGTCATCGCGAGATCCATCATCAGCTCCGACGCCACGCGCCACCCTTGCCCAGGGAGGGCCCGGCGCAGCTTGTAGAGATGCAGTGCGCGCCGTACCAGCACCGGCGACGTCGCACGAGCTGCGGTGCGACCATGCAGCGCCTGGCGCAATGACGTTCCCAAGGCGTCAGCATCATGGAGCGCTGTATTCGCCCCGTGCCCGAGGTTCGGCGCCATGGCATGCGCGGCATCGCCCAGCAGCACGACGTTCTCCCGCACCGGACTGAGCGCCGGTGCGGTGTGGATCCCGTGGACGAGTGTGCAGTGCGCAGTGGCGGCTCTGAGAACCGCATCGATCTCCTCGCGATGACCGCCCACCACGTCGTGCAGGTGCGCGAGGTCCTCGGCACGCGAGTCAGTGCGATGCTCCGGCACGCAGGCGAACCAGTTGGTGCGATTGCCGGGCAGCGGGGTGATGCCGAACAGCCATCCGCGACCCCAGGTCTCGGAGATCTCCGGCGGGGAGAGCTCTGTGATGCCGCGCAGGACGGTTATTCCGTGCGATCGAGCCTCCGGGGTGCAGGGCCATCCAGAGCGGCGTACCAGGGAATGGACGCCATCTGCGCCGACCAGGAGGTCCGCTCCCGCGCGCAACGGACGGACGTCCTCGATACGCCGACGTACGAGGTGCACGGTGGGTGGGAGCGCCTCGAACAGGATCCGCACCAGATCGGAGCGCGAGATGAGCACGGCGTCACCAGCGGGCATCGTCAGCAGGATGCGCCCGTCGGCCGCTCGCAGCGTGCCGGATTCGGGGGCTGCGGCCACGGCTGACACCTCCTCCCACACCCCGAGACGTTCAAGCGCCCGTCGCGCCGCGCTGAACAGGACCAGCGCTGTGCCGACAGCGGGGATCGTGAAGCTCTCGTCGACCAGCTCTACGCGGTGACCGTCTGCAGCGAGCCGGATCGCGGAGGCCAGCCCGGAGACTCCCGCACCGAGGATGCGGACCGTGAGCACTGGCGGCATGGAAACGACTCCGGAGTCGAGGGAGGGCAGGTGACATCCAGCCCCATCGTAGAGAGCTGGCAGCTCTAGGCGGGGGCGGGATCCGCCGGTGGTAGTTCATCCGGTGGTGGCTCGGCCGATGGAAGATGCTGATCCGGTGGTGCATCAGGTGCATCAGGTGCATCTGGTGCATCTGGTGCATCTGGTGCATCGGGTTCATCTGGAGCGTCCGGTCCGTCTGCTCCGGGAAGATCCGGGCGTTCCTCTGGGAGAGCCCGCGGGGTGAGCATCGCGGGCGTATACGAAATGCCCTGGGCTCCATGCGGACTCGACCAGAACCAGGCGATCGGTGGCCTGTCCGCCTGCGAGGTCTCCGGCTGTGAAGGCTCAGGCTGTGAGGCTTCAGTCGGTGACGTCTCATATTGTGACGTCTCCGTCTGCGAGACCGGTTCAGTCGGGATCGCACCCGTCGCATTCCACCGGACGATCACCCACAGTCCATGCTCCTTGAGCAGGTTGCAGCGCACGCACAGCCCCTGCCCGTTCGCGTAGCTGGTGGGACCGCCGCGGTGATGGGGGATGACGTGGTCGCTCTGGCGGATCTTCGCATTGCACCAGGGCGTGCGGCAGGTGGTGTCCCGCCATCGAATCATCCGCGCCAGGCCGGCGGGGAACGCCCGCGATCGAGATTCCATCGCGATCAGCTCGCCGGTGCGGGGGCTGGTGTAGAGGCGTCGATAGAACGCGCTGACCTCTTCATCAGGATGCTCCGGCTCGGTATGGCGCAGGTGACCCGGTGGCCTGCCCTGCAAGGTGTCGGAGACGATGTGGGCGGGGATGACTCCATATCCCTCAAGCCGTGCGCTCTCGGCATCGTCATCGCGGCCCAGCAGAGCCGTATCGGAGACGACGATGCCTACTTCGATGTGGGGAGTGGGACGAGGACGGCGCGGCGCGGAGCTCGCTTCCATTCCATCCGATGCTTGCTCCGCAGGATGCGGATGCAGCACGGCGTCGACCAGCAGATCGGCTTCGAGCGCGGGCACTGAAGCCTTCTCCCCGGCAGCGCGCAGTGACTCGGCCTGCGTGCTCAGGGCCTGCATCATCCCGACGGCGTCAATCGCGCGCAGCACGGCGGAAACGCGCGCCATCCCGTCGACCAGCGGAGTCATCGTCACGTGCCGCTCTCGCGCAGCGCGCTCGGCCCGTTGACGCGAGGTCTCCGGCTCGAGCTTCTGGATCATCTCGTCGATGTCCTCGCGCAGCCTCTTGTGGCCCTTTCCGGACAGGACCTGAGGGGCCTCGGCAAGGATCTCGTCGAGACGTGCACAGGTGGCCGGCGAAGCGGTGGAGAGCGCGCCCGCCACCGTGGAGGCCTGCTGCGCCGTGACGGACCCTTCCCAGAGGCCGTTGATCGTGCGCGGCATGTGCTGGATCAGCCGCCGTGCGGAGGCGAGGGAGAAGGAGGACGCGGCCGGGGTGACTCGACGGGCCAGGGCGATCTCGTGGCTGGCGCCCTTGCCCTGCGAGGCGGTTGCCACCCCGCGCTCCGCATCGCTGCGCCGGATCCTCTGCTCGGCTGCAACCTGCCAGGCGGCGTCCATCGCAGCCAGCGAGGCGCACAGATGATCGATTCCGGCAAGGACGGCGAGAGCCTCGCCAGGGGAGTCCGGTGCCGTGTCAGGAAGAGCGTCGCGAACCGAACTGGTGCGGGAGAACGCTACGAACGTCGCAGTGAGGATCTGCGCAAGCACGGCGCGGGCCTCGCTGCTCGCCTCGATCCGGGTGAGATGTGCGGCCACAGCGGACAGGGCATCCGTCGACGACGTGGCGTCAGCCCGGCGAGACTCATCCTCACCGGGGTCCTCCCCGTTGCCGTGCTGCGTCGTTGCATCCATGCCTTGATCGTACGGAGGTTCGAATGCGTCGACCACCCCCAGCTGGAATATGTGGACAACGCTGTCGAGGGGAAAGAAATGTGCATAACAATGTGGATATGTGGGCTCGGTGGAGGAAGGGTCGCGTGTCCATGTGGGTCCTGTTCGCCGCTGGGCCCCGCGGGTGATCGTACGGGTGTCACGTCTGGTCTCCCCGCGCCGTGACCTGGCGCAGCCCCGTCCAAGGCTGTTCTTACGGCAAGGCCAGGCGTTGCGAGTGCGGGAGGCACGTCATGGGAAATCCCCGAGGGCCTGCGGTCGCCTAATTCCGGAAGGGCCTACGCAGAATCAGGCAATTCGTTTCAGTCAAGAATGCCGGAGGAATTGTGGATAAGTCGCACTGGGGAGGATCCGTGGGTCTTGTCTGGCGGGCTCGATCTCGACCCGTCACCTCCGCCAACGG
>NZ_JBQSWK010000066.1:0-8695 GCF_052377065.1 Brachybacterium sp. AOP42-C2-15 | reverse complement strand
CTGTTGCGTCCTGACGCACCTGCGAATCAGGACTGAACGATGACAGCGGTCTTCACGCCGGAGTCGTCGACGTAGTCGATCGTGCCGGTGAGCTCGATGACCGTATTCTCGCCCGGTGCGTCGGTGGTCTCCCACGTGACGCGGTGGTTGCTCGTGGTTCTGCCCTCGGCCAGCCAGGTATCGCCGGGTGCCTGCCGGCGGGTCGTGTGCTCAACGCGGATGCGCTCCGCGGTGAGCTTCTTTCCGGCGCGGCCGAGAGCGTTGGTGGAGTAGGGCGCGCCCGGCGCGGGGAATCCATCGGCACCGAGCGGGACCGGGATCTCGAGCTTCGCCCGGGAGATCACTGTCTGGTCGACGCCGCGGAACTCGCCGTGCTCCTTCACAGTTCCGGTCATCGTGACGTCGTCGCCGACCGTGACGGGCTGGACGGTGCTGGTCTTCCACACGATCTCGTGGCCGTCCGCGTCGCGCATGGTGATGATCTGGAACGGCTCGTCCCCGTGGGGCCACGCGTAGGCGGCACGCGTGCCCTCGAAGACATTCGTGATCGTCACCGGGACATCGCGCAGACGCGTCTTGACCGGCGCCGCGAACCCTGGCGTGGCCTCCGCGATCCGATCCTCACGCACCTTGGCCTGCGCAGCCTCGCGATTCTTCCGCCCGTACGCGGCCACGGCACTAATGACGGTGCCCGACATCGTCGCGGTGGCGAAGCCGGCGTCCAGCGCGGTGTTGAGGTTGCGGCCGTAGTCCGAGTCTGTTCCCACCTCGCGCGCGGCCTTCACCACGTCATCGACCAGGCCGGAGTCCAGGACTTCCGCGAGCTCCTTCCTGGCCTGCTCGCGTTCGAGCCTGTCCTCCTCGGTCAGCCGGCGGAATGTGGTCGAGCCGAAGAGAGCATCGATGCGGTCCGCGGTGGAGACGCTGCCCCATTCGCCGGCGCGGGACTTCGACACGTAGCGCTTGCCCATGTCGGAGGCGACCATTGCCTTCGCGATCAGCTCCCGATTGTCCTCGACGGACTGGGTGGACAGCGGCGCCGCATCCCGATCCTCATCGGGCTCGATCGACGTGCCGAGGCTCCACAGCCCCTTAGGCCGCGCACCGAGGAACACCTCCATGCACGACGCACCGACCTGCAGCGTCTCGCCGGTCTCCTCATTCGTGACCAGGTAGGTGGTGTTCCGGTCGCGGAACTTGCCGCAGTGATCGCAGCGTCCCGGTTCAGGCCGCCAGCCGGCGAAGTCCCGCCCCGGCACCGACCACATCATGAACTCATCGGTGCCAGGAACGCGGTCCAGCGCGCCATCGAAGCGCCCGCCCTCGTGAGAGATCGACGGCCGGTTCAGGGTGAGGGTCGAGTATTGAAAGGCGTACTGCTGCCACGGCGCGTAGCCGTACATGTCGACCTCGTCGCCCGTGGGCCAGCGGTAGGAGACCTCCTCGTCGTCCCGCTCGAGTTCGAAGCGCTCGGCGATGCCCTCTCGCTCCAGGCGCCGGTTGGCCAGCTCCACCTTGTGCTCGATGCGATCCACCGACCAGGTCGGAATTCGCATGGTCGGACCGGTCGACGACTCCTCCGTCTCCAGTTTCACCACGGAGGACGGCTCGGTGATCGCCACGGCCGCCTCGTCCCGGTACACGCCGGCGAATTCGCCCTGGTTGCCCTGCTCGCCGGTGTCGCGCTTGCGGACTCTCGTCGTGGCCATGTCGATCTCCCTCGATGCCGTCTCGCTCGAAGAAGTGGGCGAAGGCTTTGCGCCGCGGGACGAAGAGGGAGTCTGTCAGGGGTAGGTCACGGTCGCCTCGCGCAGGATGCGAGCCACGTCAAAGCGGGTCACGATCCCCTTCAATGGTCCCGCTTCTGTCCCGTCGGTCGTCACGAGGATTGCTGGAGGAGCGGTGTCCTTCGAGAGCGTCTCGCACACTTTCAGGGCCGAACCAGTCGGCTTGACGAATCGAGGTGCCTCATGAGCTTCGACGTGCGCCAGAATCTCCGAGACCTTCACGTTCTCCGCGATCAGGTAACCTTTCTCGCGGCGGACTGATTTCCCGAGCCATCTGGCCATAGCGTTGGTCGTGAACAAGCCGACGTACGACTCGCCGTCGTAAACGGGCATCTGCGAGAGGTCCATGCGTACGACCTGCTCGGATGCCTCCTCGATGGCGCTGGCCGGAGAGAGAGTTGCCGGGTTGCTGACCATGAAGTCCTTGATTTGCGGTTGCTGCTCAATGTATTCGGCGATTCGCTCCATCGCTTCGACCGCGTCGATTCTCGGGACGGCGATTGGCAGCCCGTTTAGGACGTGACTGTGCTGGATCACGTTGCGGAGGTCGATCAGGACGTCAAGCTCTGCTGCCTGGTTCTTTACGACCTTGTCGCCGTTCTTCAACGCATGCAGTTTGGCGGCGCCGAGGCCCTTGAACCGTTGCTGGTACTTGCCCTCGAGTGCCTTCTTGGCCTGCTCGGTCGCGTTGATGAAGCGGTCTACAGCGTCCCGCTGCGCTTGCGTGTCGGTCATGGGGTCCAGAGTAGATGCTCTGGTCCGGCGTGGGTTCACTCGATCAGGGCCGGTCCCTCACGTCCCTTGGAGGCCTCATGCTCAGAAGTCGTATCCGTCGTCGGTCTGATTGCCAGTGTCGACCGACTCGGCGTCGCGGGTTCCGGCAGTCGCTTCGACCTCCGCAGGCGCCTCCTCGATGGACTCGCTCCGCCCACCGTTCGCCTTTTCGGTCTCGCCGAGGTCTCGGCGGATCAGGCCGATAACGGCATCGAGCCGCTCCGTGCGTTCCTCGAGCTCCTCCCGTTGCACCACCAAGTGCTCCAAGCGCATGCGGGCGGACTCATCCTTGCCCTCGGCCGCGGCCGTGCCGGCGACGATCCGCGTGGGGCACGGGTAGGGCACGTGCATGAGTTCGGTCGCGTGGTTCCACCCCTCACTGTCCGTGCTCGCTTGTTCAAGCGCTTCGGTGCGCAGGCGGGTGCATTCGGGGCAGATGACGTCGACGTCGTAGCCGTTGTCGTGCTCGACGAGCGTCGGGCCGTGCAGCTTGCGGACGGACTCGATCAGCGAGGCCATGGATCCTCCTCCACGTGGGGCATGTCCCCGCACCAGTGGGCGAAGAGGGGGTTCCGCGGGACGGAGGGTCAGAGGTCAGAGCCCGGAGGCAGCTCGTCCCAGTACGACCGGCTGTCCTCGAGATCGATCGCGTCAAGCTCTTCTTCGGCCTGCTGGACGGACAAGATCCGGCCGTCCGGGCTTTGGATCACCCATCGATAGCCGCTGTCTCGCAGACGCTGATTCCGATCCGCCTTCACCGCTGCACCCTCCCTTGTCCGACGCTCTTCTCGCTGCTCTGCGCTCAACGCCGCGGGTCGCTCCGCAGCAACGCACTCCCGGCACTTGTGTCGGTGCCCATCCCCGGAGCTCTTGTGGTGAGCGAACGCTGTTGTTGGCAGTGACCGGTTGCAGGAGCGGCAGGTCTTTGGGTCGTGGACGCGCGGACCGTTCGCGAGGTTGACTGATTGGTTGTAGACGCCGCAGGTAGTCATTCCACGACGTTACGTCGTGCATCCGACGTCCGGATCGAGTCGGGCTTCCTGAGCTCATGCGACGGACCTGAGTGCAGCTTCCCAGCGCGCAGCAGCTCCAGGCGCTGAGCCAGGAGGTGTTCGAGTTCGGCCTCGGTGCGGCGCTCGGACAGGTGCGTCCAGTGGTCCTTGCGCTGGTACCGCTTCGGGGTGGTGGGCACGCCGATCATCTCGACGCCTTCGTCGGCCTCGACCGTGCACTCGGCGCCTTCGCGGCATATCCGGCACGGCCACAGCACGGGGATCGGTGCCTGAGGGTGCAGCCGGACCTCGGTGGTGACCTCGCACGCTCCGCAGAGGTACGCCACGATCTGCGGCACGAGCGGCACGACCCGGTCAGGGTTCTCGGCCGTCCTCGCGCGGTGGGGCACCGTGGCGGTGATCATGGCTGGGGGCATCAGGCAACCGCCAGGTCGCCATGTTCGAGCAGCTCAATGACCCCCAGGCCCTGCAGGGACTCCAGCATCGTCACGTCGTCGGTGGGGTCGACCCAGGCGATGTTCCCGATCGGCTGATCTCGATCCGAATATGGGGCGAACAGGCTCGTCACCAACACGAGCGGCACCCGGTGCTCCCACAGTACACCAGGGTTGACCGTCTCCCGCTCCGCCAGCAGCGCGGACCAGACGTCCTCCTTTGTGGTCTCGTCCAGGTCGTCGCGGTGCACGGCGGCGGCCACGATCGACTCCTGCACCGCGGTCGCGATCACGATGGCCTGCTCGAGACGCATCAGGAACAGCACTTCAGGGTCGGTCTCCTCGAGGTACTCGGGTCCGAAGACGGCGGCGAGCAGTTCGTCGTTGCGGTCCGCCCGAACGGTGCGTTCCCCGATGCGGAGGGTGAACGGGCCGGCTTCGGGGTCGGTGGGGGAGAGGACGGTGTGGCTGCTGGAGGTGCTCATGGGTGCTTCCTCAGTCTCTGGGATGCCGGATACGCAGCAGCGCCAGTGGGCGGCAGATTCCCGAGCGGTCATGAAGAGAGGGCGGGAGCATCACTTGAACTGCACTCACCCCGTTACCTTCCTCGTAGCCCCGATCCGAGGCAGGATCGGGGTGGCTGGCCTGTCGGGCCCGGCATGGCTCTTGCCCCCAGTCGTTGATGATCCGGGGGTGTTGCCACCGGGACCCGATAGGCGCCAGAGGATCGCTGATAGGGACCAGGCCAAGCGGCACGACAACGCACCGACCCGGCCGTTCGTAACGTGGATGCCGAGCTCTGGAGCCGCAGGACAAGCCAGCCGTTCCCCGCCCACCCAGCATCGGACGAGCTCATGTTCCCAAGTCACGACACCGTCGACGTGTTCATAGGGATCGACGTCGGAAAGACCGCCCACCACGCCGTCGCGATCGACCGCACCGGCAATAAGCTCCTGGACAGGCCCCTCCCTCAGGACGAGGCAAAGCTCCGTGCCCTCATCCAGAAGGTCGCCGGCCACGGCCAGATCCTCGTGGTCGTTGACCAGCCAGCCACGATCGGCGCGTTACCCCTGGCCGTCGCCCAGGACATGGGCGTGATGGTCGGCTACCTCCCAGGCCTGGCCATGCGCCGCATCGCCGACCTCCACCCGGGCGAGGCCAAGACCGATGCCCGCGACGCCGCAATCATCGCCGACGCCGCCCGCACGATGCCCCACACACTGCGCTCGATCGTTCTGGCCGACGAACAGGCCGCCGAGCTGAGTATGCTCTGCGGCTTCGATGACGACCTCGCCAAGCAGATCACCGCCACCTCGAACCGGATCCGGGGCTTGCTCACCCAGATCCATCCCGCACTCGAACGCGTCATCGGCCCCCACCTCGAGCATCCCGCGATGCCTGCTCTGCTCGAGAGGTATCCCGGGCCCGCCGCAATGCGCAAGGTTGGAAAGAGCCGGGTGGCGACGCTGCTGCGCAAGCACGCGCCTCGCAAGGGCGCTGCCTGGGCCAGCGACGTCTTCGAAGCCCTCGACGAACAGACCGTGACCGTGGCCGGCACCGACGCTGCCGGGATCGTGCTTCGCCAGCTCGCGACCCAGCTCGCCCAATTGTGGACCGCTCGCGCCGAGATTTTCGAACAGGTCGAGGCACTGGTGGAGGAGCACCCTCTTCACGACCTCCTGACGTCCATGCCGGCGGTCGGCGTCAGGACCGCTGCCCGGATAATCACCGAGGTGACCGGCAAGCACTTCGAGACCGCAGGCCACCTCGCCTCCTACGCCGGACTCACTCCCGTGACCTGGAGATCTGGCACCTCGATCCGAGGTGATCACCCATCGAGAAGGGGCAACAAAGTCCTGAAACGAGCCCTGTTCCTCTCCGCGTTCGCTGCGCTCAAGGACCCCATCTCCCGCGCCTACTACGACCGCAAGATCGCCCAGCACAAGAAGCCCTCATCGCCCTCGCCAGGCGACGCTGCGACGTCCTGTTCGCCATGCTTCGCGACGGCACTCTCTACTCAGCCCCCACCCCCGTACTCACCGCCGCAGCCTGACCCGACCCCCTTGACGAAAACCATAGGGACACCCCCCGTCTCGAGTGAGGCCAGGCGGCGGCACCTGGTCCTGGTTTGCGTACGGAGGCGTCCACACTCCTCCTCACCGGTCCGCCGAATATGCTGGTGAGACATCAAAGACAGCACTGCGTGAGTGGCGAGCTCGAGTAAGCGAGAACTGGACACAGGTGAGCCCGGCGAAGGATGACTCCGCCGGGCTCTTTGCCGCCCTCTCTCAGGCGCTGGTCGCGTTCACCTGCGCCACATACTGCGCAACCCGAGCAAAGACCTCCTGGTCGTACGGACCCCATACCGGGCGCGGGGTGCCCTCGCCTCGGTAGGGCTCGTCCGCGTAGCGATGCTGGTACTCAGCGAGCTTTTCTTCCAGGTCGACGCGGATAAGTGCATACGCAGGATCGTCGGCGACATTGCGCACCTCAGTGGGGTCCGCCGCGAGGTCGTAAAGCTCCCATTCGGAGTCAAAGACTCGATCGGATGCACCGGGGACGCCGAGACCGGCACCGTAGTAGTGGATGAGCTTGTGGTCCTTTGTGCGGATCCCGTAGTGGGCCGGCGCGTGATGGATCGGGTCGTCATGCTCCCAATAGCGGTAGTAGGCCGCGTCGGGCCAATCCGTGACTTCCTCACCCCGGAGCAGCGGTCGGAAGCTCCGCCCCTGCGAGGTGGGCAGCGCCCGCGCCGCGTCGAGCCCGCAGATGTCCAGGAATGTTGCGGCGAAGTCCACGTTGGTGATGATCGCTTCGCAGCGGGAGCCTGCTTCGATCTCGGCTGGCCAGCGGATGAGCATCGGCATCTGCAGCGACTGGTCGTACATCAGCCTTTTGTCGAACCAGCCGTGGTCACCCAGGAAGAAGCCTTGGTCCGATGTGTACACGACCACGGTGTTTTCCCGCAGGCCCCGCTCGTCGAGATGGTCCAGGAGCCGACCCACGTTGTCATCGATTGACTGGATGCACTGCAGATAGTCACGCATGTAGATCTGGTATTTCCAGCGCATTCGCTCTTCGCGGTTCTCCTCGCCCCGAAGATGTTCGGGCACCTCTGTCTTGAGGTCATCGGAGCCCATGTCGTCGGCGATCGTCATGTGAACACCACGCACAGCTTGTGATCGCGTAGCAAGATCGTCGAAGAAGGTCTCCGGCTCGGGGATCGATCCGTCGGCGTAAAGGTGGGCGTGCTTCTCGTCTGGGACCCATGGTCGGTGCGGGGCCTTGTGGTGGACCATGAGGCAGAACGGCTCCTCCGATTCGCGCTCGTCGATCCAGTCCAGCGAGAGGTCGGTGACGATGTCTGTCGCGTAGCCGGGCACGACCTTCGCGCCGTCGGCGTCAATCATCTCTGGGTCGACGTAGTCGCCCTGGCCGGGGAATATCTGCCAGGCATCGAAGCCGCGCGGAAGCGACTGTCCGTGCTCGCCAAGATGCCACTTGCCGAACATCGCTGTGGAGTAGCCGTCATCGTGAAGGGCATCGACGAAGGTGGGGACGCGGTAGTCCATCTCCGTCCAGATGGAAGAGACGCCGTTGATGTGACTGTAGGTGCCCGTGAGGATCGAGGCGCGCGACGGGCTGCAGATCGAGTTCGTGCAGAACACGGCGTCCATCCGAGTGCCTTCAGCCGCGATGCGGTCAAGGTTCGGGGTGCTGTTCACGCGACTGCCGTACGCGGAGATCGCGTGGGCGGCATGGTCGTCGCTCATGATGAAGACGATGTTGGGGCGGGTCATGCGGGATCCTTTCGGGATGGATCGTCGGTGGTGCCGGCGGGCGAGACACCCTCGGACTCAAGCAGGGGACGGAGCATTCGTCGCCCGTGAGTCGCGTCCGGAAGCAGCTCGTCGACGATGAGCTCGGCCGCGTGTTGACCTGCCTCCACGAGCGGAAGGCGTGAGTAAACGAGGTTCGGCCAGATATCGGTGCGGGGCCAACTGCCAGCAAGCGCAGCAACCGTCGCGCCTGGAGCGACATCGGCAACCACCCTCAGCGCAGCCTCCACATCCGCTCCCCAGGAGCAGAGAACGGTCGTGGCCTCCGGTGGTGAGTGCGACGCTCGGAGCGCCGCCGACAAGTCGGCAGTGACGGTGGCAAGATGCCTGCTCGTCATGGCGCGGCCGCCGATATCCGCCGCTGCCAGGTCACTGTCGCTCAATCGCGTCGAGACCACTCGGAGCGTCATCCCTTCGCCAGCGCCGAGAACGCGCATCAGCGTCGATTGCCTTTCGCGCTCGGCGCGGGAGGACACCTCCGGGCGCAGGTGCAGGATCGTGTCAATTCCGAGACCCGCCAGGTGCTCGAGCATCGCCTGGGCACCGTGCGAGTAGTCGAAGTCGACAGCCGAATACGGAGAGTCTTCGGCGGGCTCCCCGCAGTCGATGGTGACCAGGGGTGCTGTGCCATCAGCGACCGCGTCGACGAGTGTCTGCGGCGGAACAGCGTCATCGTGACCAACGAAGATCAGCCCGTCGAGCATCCCGTTTCGGCAGTCCTCCAAGACGGTCTCCGCGGTGGGATCCGGGAGCATGGCCAGCCGGAATCCGCCCTCTGCGAGACCGCTCGCAACGCCCTGCAGAATCGCCGCGTATCTCGGGTTGGTCAGCGGTTTGGAGTTGACCAC
>NZ_JBQSWK010000065.1:0-8827 GCF_052377065.1 Brachybacterium sp. AOP42-C2-15 | reverse complement strand
CGTTAAGACGGCGAAGGCGGCGATGCGGGCACTACGTGACTTGACCGAGAGCATGCTCGGAGCTTATCCAAGGCCGCAGACAAATTGCGGCTAAATCCACCGTGCTGGAACGGGGGCGAGGGTGCCAGTTCAGCAGTAGAACGACGCCGAGCTCGTCCATCTCTCTGGGCTCGTAGTCTGACGGCTACTCGTCGTTTTTGCTCTCTGTCGGAGCTGACTGCTCCACGCTGCGGACGATGAACCTGCCGTCGTCGTCGCGCGTGATCGTGACGGTCAATGACCAGGAGCCGTTGTACGTGGGGTCGTAGGGGTCGACCCACGTGCCGGCGTAGGCGATCGTGATCGGTCCGCCCGGCTCAGTGCTGTAGGTCTGGGAGAGGATCTCGGTCGTCATCGCGTAGCGGCCGCTGCGCGACATCGGGGGAGTCACGTCGGTGGGCTCGACCGTCAGTTCATCCAGCCGTGCTTGGCGCTGCTCGGTGCTCTCATCGGGGTCGACGGTGAGGATTTGGGAGATGACGTCGGTGTGGGTCTGGCTGATCAGGTTGCCGCGCTGGTTGACGCTGATCGGGGAGAGTGCGTCGGCGGCCGGGCCGGGACTGTTCTCGTCGCCGAGCATTTCCGGGGCCCAGTCGAAGGAGTGCACCTGGAACGGCAGTTCATTCTTGGCCGTGCTTCCACCTTCACCGGGTTCAGCAGGTCGGGCGACCACGATCGAATAAACCGGCACCTCGTCGTCTCGGTACGTGCCGGAGACGGTGTAGGCGTACCGCTCGTAGGTGTCACCCGTGACGTGGTCCACCTGCTCAAGACTCATGTCCGTGACCTGTTCAAGCAACGGCGCGTCGACTCCGTCGAGGGACGCGAGGAAGGTCGGATCCGCGAGGGGCTGAACGTCGCCCGGATACGTGGTCATGAAGTCCCGCGCGACCTGTTCGGGGTCCGCCCGATCGCCCGTCGGTTTCGGTGTGTCCTCGACTGCTGGCGGGGACGGTGCAGCGGTCTCCACCGGCTGGTCCGTTCCGCCGTCGGAGGGCAGTACGGCGACATCGGTGCTCTCGCTCTGTGACGGTTCTTCGGTCTCACGGTCTGGCGCCGGGATCAGCCAGACCGCCGCGGCGAGAAGGAGCACCACGAGCGTCCCGATCATGAATCCCTGGATCATCTTCGAGCCCATGCTGGTCATCCTTCGTAGACGTCGATGTTGCGGCCGCGGTGGAGGCCGGAGGGGATGAATTCGACGTGCCAGAATTCCTCGTCGTGGATGTACATGCCGTGCTTCAGACCGAGCTCGCGGAGCTTCTTCCACCGTTCCAGGTCGGCGCCGGTTCCCGGGTAGGGGCAGGCCTTCTCGGGCGTCTGGGTGGGTCCGCAGTTGAAGCGGGAGTAGGAGCTCGGGAAGCCGCCGATGTCGAACGCCATCCCGAACTCGTGGTTCGACCATCCGGGCCGGGCGGCGCCACCCGGGGAGTTCGCGTACAGCGCCTGCTGCTTGGCGTGGGACCGGTAGGAGGACGTGATCGTCAGTCCGAGCCCTTGCGTCTCCGCTTCGGTCCAGAAGGCGACGAACTCGGGGGCGATGGTCGCGTTCATGACGATTGGGCGACCGTTCAGATCTGTGGCGCCGCCGAGGGCGCACAGGCGGATCGGCGTGCCCTGGCCTCGGTAGTAGGCAGTCGTGGTGCCCTGGTCTGTGGTTCCTGCCGGGCAGGACAGGAGAGCTGAGGGCTTGGTCAGGGCGGCTATGTTCACGCACCCCGCGGTGCTGTCGGGGCAGGGGACGACGGATCCGGTTTCGGAGCCTGGGGCGATCGACGTGCCGGTGCAGTCGCTGCCCTCGCCACCCACCGCGGCATCGGCCGACGCAGCAGAACTGGGGGCCTGTTCGGTGCCGCCGGGTGCTGGGGTAGCCGTGCCGGAGTACTGGTCGTAGAACGACTGGGCGTTGGCGATCCGTTCCTCGATCGCCATGACACCGGAACGTTCGTACTTCGCTTCGAATGATCGCGTCGCCTCCTCCACGGTGGTCGTCGAAGCGAGGTGGTCGCCGGCCGCCTGCTCGACGCCCTCGAGCTCTCCGATGATGTACCGCATCTGAAACAGCACCATCGCATCGACGTCCTCGTCGGACATCGTGGCTGGCAGCTGCTGCATGTTCGGGGCGGAGATGTAGTAGTCGGTGCCGAGCTCGTCGATCACGGCGTCGCGGATCTCGGCGTGGCGGCTGCCGGTCCACTGCACCAGACCCCAGCCGGAACTGACGGACGGGGTGCTGGCCCCGCCCTGGGCTATGAATGGGTTGAAGCCGCTCTCGCGCTCGATGTTGCCCATAACCCCGGCGGTCTGCTTTTCGCTGTACCCGGCGCCGCGGAGGTAGTTCCACACCTTCTCCTCGATGTCCCCGCCGACGACCTCGCTCGGAGCCCCACCACCTCCATCACTGCAGGTCTGGGAGTGAGAGGCTGCTTGGCTGACGGCGGGCAGGACGGCGCTGACGATGGCGGCGGTCACCCCGGTAACGATCACGACCTGCAGCACCATCGAGGCGACGACGAGCCCTGCAATACCCGTGAGGAGGTAGCGGAAGACCTTGGTTTGGAAGATGGTCGTGACGGCCGATCCGGCGAGTCCCGCGACGGGCGCTCCAGCACCGGTAGCGCCGATGGCTGCGGTGGTGAGTGCTCCTGCTCCGGAGGCGGCGACGTCCTGGGCCCCGCCGACCATGTCGCCGCGTCGAGCCTTCTGTGCGCCCCGCATGGCGCTGACGGCAATATCGGACCCAGTCGCCTTCTTCACGCCGGCCTCGACGCCCTTCTGCGCCAGCGCTTTGCCGGTGGACCTGACAGCTTCGGCCGCGCCGCCGTCGGTGCCGGAGCCGAGGTCACCGCTTCCCGGTGCGTCCAGCGAATCGTCGCCGGGCAGGCGAGTGTCCCCGGTGTCGGGACCGGGAGCCTCGGGCTGTTCCGCCATGGGTGACCTCCTCGGCCGCCCCAGTGGGCGGGAGAACGCGGCTGGCGTGGTCAGATTCCGCCGCGGACCATCGGTGGCGCCTCGAAGGTGAAGTCGAACCCGTCATCCTCATCGTCTGGTGTGTCGGCGACTGGTGCTGGTGGCGTTTCGGGTGCGTCGACCGGGTCGGGAGCGACCTCGGGCGGGCCTTCTGTCTGGGCGTCGCGTGCCGGGGTGGCCGGCTCGTGCAATTCGGCTCTCACGTCGGCGGCGAGCTCGGTGATCAGCTCTCGGTAGGTGGCGCCGACCTCGGATTCGGTGTCCAGCCCCTCGACGTCCACGACGATCTCTGTAACAGACTCCTGTTCGATCACGGTCTGGAGGGCTTCGAGGAGTTCGAAGTGACTGTTCGCTGCGAGCTCGGACAGGGCCACGCTCCGCCCACCAGAGGATGCGCCACGTTCGGGATCGGAATCGCGGCCGGTGTTTCCGAGCAGGGAGCCGAGGTCGAAGCTGATGTTCAGGTCGAGCTCCTCCACCGCCGGCACGGCCTGCTCTGTGATGGTTTCTTCGACCACGTCGACGAAATCTGCCAGCGGCGCGACCACGTAGCGCGGATCCAATGGGTCCAGCAGTTGCGCCGGGACTGGGCGGGGGATGTCGTGCTCCTGCAACTTCTCGTGGAGGGTGGCGTTTTCTTCGTACCAGACCTGCATGAGGCGCGGGTGCGGAGCGGTCAGCGGTTCGAACAGGCCTCGCCCGACCCGGGGTGCGGCGATGGTGTCGGCTTCCATGGGGTTCCGGAACGCGCTCATCCGGTCGCCCTGGGTCATGTTCCCCAGCCCCATCCTGGCCAGGTTGGTTTTTATGTCGGCTCCGCCCGGCATGGTGTCGAGGATCTTCGAGCTCAGCTTCTGGGTGCCCAGCAGCAGGTGGATCCCCACGGAGCGCGCCTCCCGTCCAAGCTTGCCGACAATGTTTCCGATGATCGCTCGCGCGTTGTTCTCGGCTTCGGCCTCGAGCCGGGCATGGTCTGCGGCCGGGTCGTCAGACTTCGGCGGCACCGAGGACTTCCCGATCAGGGACGTGAACTCATCGACCACCACGATCAGATGCGGCGGGCTCGCCTCCTCGGGCAGCTTGTCGATATTCACCACGCCGAACGTGCCGTTCAAGGCCTTGCGGCGCTCGAGCTCGCCATAGAGGGCCTTCATGGTCGAGGCGGCCTGGTAGACGTCGGCGGCGAACGGTGCAATTGCCCAGTCCTTGGCGAACAGGAAGTCGTACCCGCCCTTGGTCGGGTCGATGACGACGGGGAGGTAGCCGCAGCGGATCAGGTCGAACAGTATGGTGCTGATCGCCGCGGACTTGCCGGCACCGGTGCCGCCGAGCACCAGGAGGTGGGGGTTCTCGATCGGGTCGTAGATGGTCGGCTCACCGAGCGCACTCACCCCGAAGGCAGCGGGGGTGTCGCCGAGCCGGTCGAAGGGGATTCCGACGCGTTCGGGGAGCGGGTCGTGCTCGGCCATGAACAGCTGGATCCCGGAGGCTCCGTGGCGGCGCACGTCGAGGAACTCCACGTTCAGGTTTGAGCGCAGCTTCTCCCGATTGCCGTTGACCTTGGCGACATCCACGCCGGCGGGCAGGTCGAAGTCCAGCACCTCCACCTGGTCGTTCGACGCGAGTGTCTCGAGCTTCGTCAGAGTGGGCACGCTGCCGGAGAGGTTCGTGATGTTGGAGTCGACGAACGCTTGGTCGAAGTCGACCCGTCGCACTTCGACCTCGGCGCCGCAACGCAGCTTCGCCCCGGGCCCCGGGTCCCCGATGTACAGGGTGACTTCACCGTCGCGGGGGCTGGCCAGGCGCATCCAGGGGCAGGCGAGCTGGGAACGGATCGCGTCGGCTTTCTTCCGCACGTCGACGAGGGTCGTCCCTCCGTGCAGGCGGAGCGTGACCTTCCAGGCGTGCTTCGAACTCGCCGGCATGGTCAGTGCTTCGGTCTCGACGAGTTCGGGCTTGGGCATCTTCACGGCCGCTGCCCGGAAGGCGCTGTTGATCAGGTGCGCGAGCATCCATGCGGAGGCGCTGGTGGCGACGGG
Source organism: Brachybacterium sp. AOP42-C2-15 (assembly GCF_052377065.1). NCBI lineage: Bacteria > Bacillati > Actinomycetota > Actinomycetes > Micrococcales > Dermabacteraceae > Brachybacterium > Brachybacterium sp. AOP42-C2-15. Next base: position 3,779 of record NZ_JBQSWK010000065.1, on the reverse strand, counting down.
GGCCGCGCCCTGTGGCGGGGCGACGTCCTGTGGGGTGGTCGGTACGGGATCGGTGGCCCAGCGGACCAGGAACAGGTGCGGGTGGCGGGAGCCGGGGCCTTCCCTCTCGCTGGGCCAGCCGACGATCGAGACCATCTGCGCGCCGGTGATCGAGGTGCGCATCCCTTTCTCGAAGTCCTTGCCGCGCGGGTCGATGTACGTCTCGCCCGCGTCCAGGCCGGTCTTGGTGGCGAACAGCTGCTCATGCAGCACGAGACCGTCGCGGGAGAACCGCTGTGTCAGCTCGGCGTCTCGGGTGATCTCGAATCGTGTCGTCGGTGGCTGCGCACCCTGGGGGAGGGTCTGCTCCCAGCGCTTCTCCCACTCGATCTCCGCCTGCACGTTGCGGACCTGCTCCACGGTCAGGCCCGAGTCCTCCGCGTACCTCGCATCCTCGGAGAGGGGGTCGCCTACGAGGAGATAGCTGTTGCGCCGATCGACCACGACATCAACGTCGACCGATTCGCCCTCGACCACGGTGGAGCAGGCGGCGGCGATGGTCGCGTACTCGGACTGGATCGTGTGCCACGGGGGAGTGGGAATGCCCGGCATCGCCCAGGTCGTCTTCCAAATTGCCAACGGCGAGTCCTCCGGGGTGACCGGTGCAGGCGCCGGCACGCCCCGTAGCCACCGCCACGCTGCTGCGAAACGGGAGGACCTCGGGAGCTCGACCGGTTCAGCCAGGGACTGCTCCAGGCGAGCGACCTCGGCGGGGTCCTTGTCGCCGAGCTTCTCGATCTGCTGGCGGACGCTGCGGTTGCGCTTCTCGGTGAGCTCAGCCTGGCGCGGATCGGCCTTCGTGGGCAGGTGGGCGACCAGCACGGCCTCGAGCAGCGCCATCCGGTTCACGCCGATCCCATCCAGGGCTCGGGCCAGGACTGATTCCAGGGCGAGGTCGCGAGAGTACGGATCAAGGTCAGGGTCCAACAGGTTCGGGAACGACCCTTCCGGCCACTGGACGATCCGCACGCGCAGCTGGTGCGCGGTGCCGGGGATCTGCTGTCCCGCTGCGTCGAGGTTTGGGCTGGAGAGCACATCGATTCGAGTGGAGGGGTCTCCGTAGAACGCCGAGATCGCGTCGGCCCGCTCCTGCAGCCCGGCGGCCATGAGCTTCGGCGGGGCGTCCATCATGTCGACGATGGCCCCGCACAGCGCAACGGTCCGGTCTACGATCCGTGGCCGGCCTTCCTTCTCGGTGAAGAGCTCGGCGAACCGCGGCGCCCACTGCTCGTTGGCCTCCTGCAGGCGCCGCCAACGCTCCAGACAGATCCGCGAGATCGGTCCACCTAAGATCGCGACGATGGCGAGCACCGTCGCAGCGGCCATCCCGACGGCCCGCCACGTCGGAGAGTTCTGCCCCGCCATGGCCAGCCCGGTCGCGGCAGCCCAAACACCGAACACAGCGACCAAGGGGGCCGCAAGCACGAGTGGACGTGCCCGGGAGCTCCAGAGCTGCCGGAGCATCATGGGAACGATGGCGACGACCGGCTGCTCTCGGACTCTGCGTCGGCGGGCCAGCAGCGAGGTGACCACGTGATGGGTCAGCAGCCCTGACGTCACTGCCACCCACCACGGCATCGCTACGACTGGTGCGTCCGCACCGAGCAGTGCCCCGAGGCGCTCGAGCATCACGGTCGGGAGCTGACCAGACAGCGGGAGAGCCGCCACGAGTGCACCGGTCGCGGCCGAAGCGATGAAAGAGAGACGGGTAGGGATTCCAGGCCACACGGTCTCCCAGCCCCACGCGTTCCCGAGCAGCAGGGACGTGCGGGTATCCAGCCAGGACCGGTGCCGGCGGACCAGGCGTTCCTCTCGAGGATTGGCGGGCGTCTCCTTCGGCCCGGTGAGCATCGGCGCCGGATGCAGGCACGCGACGGCCAGCATCCCGGTGAACAGCACCCACCCCGCAGGCAACCCGACCAGCACCGCGGCTCCGGTGAACAGGATCGTCAGCACCGTCAAAGGGAGGGTGAGGTTCAGGGCGGGCTTGTCGTACTTCTGAGCCATGGATACTCCTCAGCTGGTGCGGAGCAGGGGGTACAGGGCCGCGACGAGATCCGGATCGGTCGGCTCATCGGGCACCAGCGCCCGGACCCGCCGAGGGAGGGCACTGGCCCGAATCGCATCGGCACCAGGGACGTGCAGGAACGTCACGCTCAGAGTCCCGGGGCGAGAGGCCTCGATCGACACCAGCGGACGACGGATCAGGGCACGGGGGATGTGGGCGCTGATGCGCTGCTGGATCATCGCCATCGTGCGACGGTCGGCGTGCTCCACCTTCGACAGCCACCGGTACGAAGTGTCCTCGAGCGTCCAGTAGAAGCCGGGCCGCCACCGCTTCGAGTCGACGATCAGCACGACCGTGCCTCCCGTGACGATGTGGTCGATGTTCGCGGCGATCCCGCGAGCAGGGACATCCAGGTCATGCCACACATCCCGACGGGACTCCACCGCGATCATGTCCAGCACCCGCCCCGTGCTCTCCTCGCCCGCGCGCCCAACGCTCGCCGCATCAGTACCAAGCTCTTCGACAGACCCGCCGGCGATCCCGAACACGGAGCCGCTCACGAGAGCACCCCGACCAGTAGGGACAGGACGAAGATGGTGACCAGCACGAACAGCCCGACCTTGACCGCGCCACCGCTGAGGGAGTTCGCGAGGTCATCGGAGTCCTTCTCGTATCGCGGTCCACGTCCCAGTTCCATGTCGCCCACCTTCGCCAGAGAGTCCCTGTCGATCTGGCCAGTGGGCGGGGAATGGGCGTCGCAGGACCTGGCAATGCGTTGTCGCACCCATACTCAAACGGCCCACCGTCGCGGATCACTCCGCTCGACGATCGACGACCTACGCTGGTCGCTCTCGCACGTTACTGTCGAGGTAGCCCTGTTCTGACAAGGAGACGCTTATGCCCGCCCCTACTTGGGACCAATACATGATTCCCTCATTGAAGGTTCTTCTTGACGGGCAGGTCCGAAGGACGCGCGAGGTCGTTTCAGCGGCTGCCAACGTCCTGGCGGTGACTGAAGAACATCGCGCGATTTTCATTCCATCCGGTCAGGAACAGTGGATAAATCGAGCGAACTGGGCTCTGTCGTATTTGGCCCGAGCTGGAGCGGTGGAGCGCCCCAGCCGTGGCCAGTATCGGATCACCGAGATCGGTAAACAGCTGCTCTCGACTCATCCGGATGGCATGACTGAGAAGGACCTGCGCCGTGTACCTGGCTACGAGTCGCCGGCGGCAAAGAGGCGACCGAGTCTGCGGGTGACTGAGCTGCCTTCGATACCCTCGTCGAACCTCGAATCGAGTGCGACCATCGACGATGCCGCCGATGGAGAGGACGCATCGACTCTCGCCCCTGACGAACAGATCGATGCCGGGATCGCTCGTATCACGGCGGATGTTGCCGACCAGCTCCTCACTCGCATCCGTGCGCTAGAACCTGCATTCTTTGAACAGTCCGTGCTCGACTTGCTCACCGCGATGGGCTACACAGGGGCGGAAGGCGTGGCGCGCCGTACTCAGCTCTCACGTGATGGCGGGATCGACGGGATTATCGACCAAGATGCGTTGGGACTGGCTCGCATCTACGTGCAGGCCAAGCGCTACGCCGAAGGGAACACGGTCGGGCGTCCCGCAATTCAAGAGTTCGTCGGAGCGCTCTCTGGAAATGGTGCTAATCAAGGCGTCTTCATCACTACTAGCCGGTTCACTAAGGATGCAGAAGCCTTCGTAGAAAAAG
>NZ_JBQSWK010000064.1:0-8992 GCF_052377065.1 Brachybacterium sp. AOP42-C2-15 | reverse complement strand
CTGCTGATCCACGCTGAGCCGGTACAGGAACGCGGCGGTCGCGTCACGGTTGGTGGCGTTCAGCGGCCGGTAGGTCCCATCGGTCCAGCCGGTGCTGATCCCCTCGGATTTCATCCACGCGATCTCCGTGGCGAACTGGGTGTTCGCCGGGACATCCTTGAACACCGCCGAGGTCGGATCCGCGAACTCCGGTGAACCGGCGTAGCGGTACACGAACGCCGCCATCGCATCCCGCGCGATCGGGGTGGTGGGACGGAACGTACCGTCCGACCAGCCCCGGGTGATGCCCTGCTGGTAGGCCCAGATGATCGCCTCGTAGTGCTCGTCTCCCTCTTCCACGTCGGTGAAGGGCTCGGTGCGCGGTGCGTCCACGTGGGGGGATCCGGCCAGGCGGTAGAGGAACGCGGCCATCGCGTCGCGGTTCACGGGCTGCAGGGGACGGAAGGTGTGGGTGCCGTCCTCCTCCTCCCAGCCGGTGGAGTAGCCGTTGCTCGCCATCCACATGATCTCGGTGTGGAACATATTCGACTCGGGCACGTCGGTGAAGGTCAGGACGCCGCAGTCCTCGCCGCCGACGGCCGTGACCTCGTGGGTCACCGCGGTGCCGGTGTCGGGGGTGGCGGTGATCGTCAGCGCCACCTGCTCGCCCTCGGCGACGCAGAAGTCCTCGCCGAGGTCGACCTGCGCGACCAGGCGGCCGCTCTCCTCATCCACCGCGATCGGGGCGGTGAAGGTGCCGAGCTCGCCGGCGTCCACGCTCACCTCGGTGAGCTGCGGAGCACCGAGGCTCTCGGACTCCAGGCCCGCCAGGCGCAGCATCGGGGTATCGCCCTCGATGAGCTGCGCGTCGAGCTGGCGCTGGGAGTAGTCGGGGGCGAGATCCTCGTTCGCGGCGAGGTACTCGACGAAGGCGTCCCGGTCCAGCACGCCGGTGTCGCCCACGTTCTGCGCCCCGGTCAGTGCCCACATGTTGTCGCCGCCCTCGAAGAGGAAGCTCGCGGTGACGATGGTGTAGACGGCGTCGGGGTCGACGAGCTCGCCGTTGACGCGGATCTCGACGATGCGATCGTCGAGCTCACGGCTGCTGTCGAAGACGTACTCGACGTTCTCGGAGACGCTGAAGGCGAGGAACTGGCCGGTCTCCGCACCGTCCTCGTCACGCTGCCACTGCTCCTCGAGCATCTGCTTGAGCTGGGCACCGGTGAGGTCGCCGGAGTTGAGGGTGTTGCCGAAGGGCACCATCCCGTTGGCCTCGGCATAGGTGACCACGCCGTCGCCGTCCTCGCCGTTCGCGTCGTACCAGAGCTCGGCGCGGATGCCGCCGGGGTTCATCCAGCCGATGACCTCGTGCTGCTGGGTGGCGCCGCGTTCCTCGAGGTACCACTTCATGGAGTCGGCGAGCATGTTGCCGGCCGCGGAGTGGCGGGCACGGTTGTCGCCCTTGGTGATGGACTGGTTGGTGACCGGGTCGAGCGGCTCCCGGATGCCCTCGTCGTCGTACTGGGCCTTGTCATCGTTCCAGGAGGTGGTGATGTCTCCGGAGACGGAGCCGACCGGCTCTGCGCCCAGGACCGCGGCGTCGCTGATGGCGTCGGCGGCGACCTTGGCGGCGGCGTCGAAGGTGGGGATGCCGGCGCAGGCGTCGAGGTCGGCGTCGGCGGTCGGGATCAGCCGGGTGCCGTCCTCGGTGGCATCCCAGTCGCCGTCCGCGCCGAGCTCGAGGGTGACGGCGCCGAGGTTCACGCCGCTCGCGCCGGTCTGGACGATCGGGCGGACCTCGCCGTCCTGGCCGGGGACCGGAGCGTCGAAGGCATAGGTCTGGTGCGAGTCGCCGTTGAAGATGACGTCGGCCTCGGCGGAGGTCTCGTTCACGATCTTGTCGAAGATCGGATCGGTGTTGGTGGGGGCGCTGCCTGGCTCGCCGCTGCCGCTGGCACCCTCGTGATAGGAGACGACGAGCACGTCGTACTCCGTGCCGGAGGTGTTCAGCTCCTCGATGGCCTGGTTGACGGAATCGACCGGGTCTCGGAACTCGAGGCCCTCGATCGCGACGGGGCTGACCTTTCCGATCGTCTTGGTGGTCACGGCGCCGACCACGGCGACCTTCACATCGCCCGCATCGACCACCGCGTAGGGCTCGTGGAGGCGCTCCCCGGTGGCGGTCTCGTGGACGTTCGCGGCGAGGTCCGGGAAGTCGGTGCGGGGCTCGATGCGACCGGTGAGGTCGGCGCGGCCCTGGTCGTACTCATGGTTGCCGATCGCGGTGGCATCGACGCCGAGGGCGTTGAGGAAGTCGATCGTGGGCTCGTCATTGGCCACGGCCGATTCGAAGGCGGTGCCGCCCACGTTGTCGCCTGCGGAGAGCAGGGCGTTGTTCGGGCTCTGCGCCTGGACGGTGGCGATCGTGCAGGCGAGGGCGCTTCCGGCTCCGAGGGCACCGTGGAAGTCGTTGATGCCCAGCAGGCTGACCTGGTCACCGGTCTCAGCGGCAGCGGCGGCGCCGAGGGGGATGACGGCCGACGCGAAGGCGACCGCGGCGGCACCGAGGCCGACGGTCGCACCGCGCGCGAGGCGGCGGACAGGGTTGTCACTCATGACGGGCTCCTGAGGAGAGGGGGATGGCCGGGGTGTGCTCCAGCTCATCTCACCCCATCGGATCGAGACACGCCCGGCGTTTCACGATCCCGTCGGGCACCGTCATCCGATGTTCACCTCAAAGCCCAGGCAGGCAACCTGACGTGCACTGACGGATCCCCGAATCGTGACCTTCCCGTGATTCTCGCGGCGGGGCCCGCTGCGTTCGGAGCGGGTCCCCGCTGCGTTCGGTGCTGCGTTCGGGGCTGCGTTCAGGGCGACGGTCCTGGAGCTGGTCGGGGTGCTGGTCGGGGTGCTGGACCGGGTGCTGGTCCGGGAGTCAGCCAGGCAGACGGGCCCTCAGCGCAGAGCCCTGCCGGAGCGTCGACCGCTCCTGGCCGCGCATCGTCTCGTCTCCCACATCGGGACCCGCTGCGCCTGGGACCGAGGTCCCGATGTGGGTAGCATCGGTGAAGGCGTCCAGCGGTGCGCACCGTGGGCTGCACTTCTCGTCGCGCACGATGAGTGATTGCCCCGCGCCGCCCCGTTCCGCTCGCCGCGCCACGGCCTCCGCTCTCTCAAGGAGTCATCCCATGGTCATGCCTTTCCTCAGCCGCCGCCCCACCGTCCCCGCGAAGGACGGCGCGAGCTGGCCGCACGTGGTCATCCTCGGCGGCGGCTTCGCCGGCGCTCACGCAGTGGGCGCCCTGCGCGATGCGCGGGTGCGGGTCACCCTGATCGACCGCAACGTCTACAAGACCTTCCAGCCGCTGCTGTACCAGGTCGCGACCGCGGGCCTGAATCCCGGTGACGTCACCATGTTCCTGCGCGGCCTCTCGCTCAAGGTGCCGAACATGCGCTACCGCCAGGGCGAGGTCGAGGGCGTCGATCCGGAGCGGAAGATCGTGCGCCTCGACGAGGGCCAGAGCGGCCAGCAGGAGATCGCCTACGACTACCTGATCGTCGCCAACGGTGCGACCACCACCTACTTCGGCACCCCCGGCGCCGAGGAGCATGCGATGCCGATGTACACCCGCGCCCAGGCGCTCGCGATCCGCGACCGGATCTTCTCGGAGCTGGAGCGTTCGAGCCGCGAGGTCGGGCTCGGCCGCGGCCACGACAAGCTGCATGTGTGCATCGTCGGCGGCGGGCCGACGGGTGTGGAGATCGCCGGCGCGCTGGCGGACTTCCGGACGCAGGAGCTGGACATCCTCTACCCGGAGATGGACCCCGGCACGCTGCAGGTCACCGTGCTCCAGCGCGGCGACGAGGTGCTCAAGGAGTTCTCCACCAAGTACCGCCAGTACGCGGCCGACGAGCTGCGGGATCGCGGCGTGGTCCTGCAGCTGGGCCGCGGCGTGAAGGAGGTCGGCTACGACCACGTGGTGCTCGATGACGATTCGATCCTCGAATCCGACATCACGATCTGGGCTGCGGGCGTCGCGATCCCGAAGATGGTCTCCGAGTGGGGCTTCCCCCAGGACAAGCGCGGCCGCCTCGATGTGGACGACTACCTGCAGGTCAAGGGCTTCCCCGGGGTGTACGCCGCCGGTGACATCGCGGGCCAGGACGAGCCGCTCCCCCAGCTCGCGCAGCCGGCGATCCAGACCGGCCAGGCCGCTGCCCGCGCGATCGCCGCGGAGGTCGCCGGCAAGCCCCGCAAGAAGTTCAAGTACACCGATCTCGGCACCATGGCCACCATCGGCCGTCACGCCGCGATCGCGGAGATCCCGGTGCTCGGCGGGCTCTCCGGCTCGCTAGGCTGGGCCGCGTGGCTCGGCGTGCACATCACCAAGATGATCGGCCACCGCAATCAGCGCGCGGTCGCGATGAACCTGGTCTCCCTCTACAGCGGCAGCCGCGCCACCCATCAGCCGAACCCGGTGGTGGGCGAGGTGAACTCGCTGCGCGCGGCGCGCATCTTCGAGGAGCAGGCCGCGCACCGGCTGTTCGGCGCCGGGGCCGGGGCCACCCGCACGGCCGACAAGGTCGCCGCCGAGAACGCCGAGGGCGCCGCCGACGTGGTGGAGCCGACGAAGGACTGAACCGACGACGTACTGACCTGCCGACTTCGGCGTGCCCCAGGACCGCTGTGACAGCGAGCATCGGTCCTGGGGCATGCTCAGTGCGGGCAGGCTCAGACTGCCAGCTCTGCTGACTACGGCAGGCGCTTGCGGATCGCGTCGGGCCATTCGAGGCGCACGCCGAGCCCCTCGCTCAGCAGGGTCTGCAGCTCGCCGGTCAGCTCGGCGCTCTCGTGCACGGCTGCGGGATCTGCGCCATGGCGTCGGCAGATCTCGGCGAGCGCGCCCACGGCCTCGCCGATCGACCACTCCACAGGGTGGAGGCGGTAGGCGCCGTTGGTGATGTGGGTGGTGCCGATGTTCTTGTTGGCCGGGAGCAGGTTCTCGACGTCCTTCGGGATCAGCGCGCCCAGCGGGATCTGGAACGGGAAGCAGTCGATGTCCACATAGTTCCGGGCTGCGGTCGAAGGGTGCAGGTCGATCCGGTAGTGCCCGGTGCCCACGGAGTCCGGGAACTGGGCGGATCCGGTGAACTGCCCGCGCATCTCACGGCCGATGTGCTCCTCGGTGATGGTGAAACGGGCCTTGATGCGGCGCGCCTCGCGGATGTAGGCCTGGCGGGCGAGCCCGTCGGTCGTGCCCATCACGTCTCCGCGCAGCCGCAGCTCGGGGTAGCCCTTGCCGCCGTGGGCGGCATCGGTGCGCGGGGCCTCCGTCTGCAGCCAGTGGACCAGGGAGAGGGTGAGCTGGCGGGCCTCATGCTCGGCGAGCGTGCGCTGCTCGGCATCGACCCCGAGCAGCGGGAGATCCCAGTAGTCGATCTGGGGCCAGTTGGCGAGGGTGACCTCGCCGCCTGGGGTGTCCGGGTGCAGCTGGGCCCGGGAGCGGACGCGCCGGTAGTGCCAGAGGTCGTTGGTGCGTGCGGTCTCCTCCTGGTCAGCCGGATCGCCCACGAAGAGAGAGCGGTGACGCACCTCGAGGGTGATCGGGTGGACGTCGGAGAAGGAGAGCTGAGGGCCGGGCCAGAAGTCCGGCACGACGCTCGCGAAGCGGTCGTAGAGCTCGGGGCGCGGCACCAGCTCGTCGTGCCCGGGGGCCCATTCCAGGGCGCAGCACCAGGTGATGGCCTGCTGGTCGAGGGGGTCCGCGACCTCCGGGGCGTGGAGCTCGCCGTGCTCGCTGCGCGCTTCGGCACCGATCACATGGTCGATCTCGCCGAGGGCCAGCAGGTCTCCGAGCTCGGTCGCGTCCACGATCAGCGGCGCGCTCAGCCGGGACTGCTCGCCGGTGCACAGGTCACGGACCACCACGGCGCTGATCCGCGTGCCCTCGCGCTCGACGGCGACCGGCTCATGCTCGCGGAGCCATTGCAGGCGGCCGGAGGAGAGCAATGGGGAGACCATCTCCTCGAGCACCAGAGCGCCGACGCGCGGCTCATGGCATAACCGGGAGACTCCCCCTGCCCCCGGGTTCAGCAGCGGATCGGCTGCCGCCTCCGCGGTGAGCGGGAAGTTGCGCCGGTAGTGCTCGCGCACCCGCTCCCGGAACTCTGCGTAGCTCGCCGAGTTCGGGTGGGACTCGACCCACGCCGACTCGTCCGGCGGCACGCCCTGGACAGTGAGCTGCCCGCCGAGCCACGGATCGGCTTCGGTGAGCAGCACCTTCAGCCCGAGCCGGGCGGCGGTGAGGGAGGCGGCGACCCCGCCGAGGCCGCCACCGATCACCACCAGATCGGCGGCGCGCTCGGTGAGCTCGGGGGCGGTCTGTCCGGGAGAAGGCATCGTTGCGTCCTGTCGTGGTGCTTGTGGTGGTGTGGGAGTGCGCGGGGTCATCCCTCGAGCATCGAGAGGGTCCCCAGGTGGTGTGGCAGGCATTGCACGGTCTCGTGATGGTCGCGCGGCAGCTTGCCGTCGAGGATCCCGCCGAGCACGGCGACGCTGCGGATCCCCGCCTCGCGCTTGGGGATGATCAGGTGGGACCAGCTCGCGGCGCGGCCGCTGCGCAGCGGAACCTCGAGGCAGGCCGCGGAGAAGTCATCGGGGATCCGCAGTCCGGCGCGGGAGACGGCCCGTTCAATCGCCTCGGCGACCTCAGGGTTCTCGGCGAGAATCGCGGTGACACCCTCTTGCTTCCACCGCCTGATCAGCTCAGGGGTGACCTCGGTGAGGGCTGCGATGGAGGTCTCGTCCCCGCGGGTCGCAGAGGCGAAGGCGGCCCGTCGAGCGAGGGAGGGCAGTCGTTCGTTCTCATCCTGGACATAGCCGAGGCGCCGGTGACCACCCCGGTGGAGATCGTCGACGATCGCGCGCACGGCACGGTCGTAATCGACCGCGACCCAGGCCGCCTCGGGCACCGGGTCGTACTGCCCGATGCTCACGAAGGGATACTCCTCCTGGGCCAGCCGGGCTAGTTCCCCATCGTCACGGTGCATGCCCAGGATGATCGAGCCGTCAGCATGCTGGAGCCTGCTCGCCCCACCGGCGTAGATGCTGCGTCGCCCATCGACCTGTTGGGTGGAGGTGAAGAGCACCAGGTCCTGCCCGTGATCTGCGGCCCCGACCTCGATGCCCACCAGGAATTCGTGGAAGTACTCATCGGGTCGTGCAGGGAAGACGGGCTCGTAGGTGAAGACGCCAACGAGCCCGCTGCGGCCGCCGCGCAGGGAGCGGGCCGCCGAGTCGGGGACATAGCCGAGCTCGTCCATCGCCGCCCGGATCCGCTCCTGAGTGGCGGCGGACACCCCGCCTTCGGAGGCGCGCCCGCTGGCAACCAGCGAGACGGTCGCCTGCGACACCCCGGCGGCCCGCGCGATGTCGCGTTGACGTACTCGCATGAACCCCTCCTGTTTCGTATAAGTAGCGTTCGGCCACTGTAGACCTCCGCCTCCCGACACTCAAGACCCAGGTCAGATCCTCGGAAACGGTTGACCTCGACAGTAGAGCCTGCCTATGCTCCCGATCACAGCCGATACGTATGAGCATCTGATCGGCTCCACGTGACAGCACTTTCCACACCCTCCTCGAATGGACCAGGAGCGGTGCAGGAGACTCGCCGACTGCTCCGAACGCGCTACAGCACCGATGCACCCTTCGTCGATCGGCTCCTTCCGTCGACAGCGAACCGAAAAGAGGACTCACCGTGATCCAGCCCCGCAGACGCACCGCCCTCAAGGCCTCCGCCGCGCTCCTCGGCGCACCACTCCTCCTGTCCGCCTGCGGCGGCGAAGGCGGAGGGGGTGGCGGGGAGGACGACGGCGGTGACCTGACCCTCTGGTTCCCCGGAACCAACCCCGCGGAGCAGGACTTCATCAACGACGTGGTGATCCCTGAGTTCAAGGAGTCTTCCGGCCGCGGCGCCGTCGCCACCTTCATCGATTGGGCGGACATGTCGACCCGGCTCAACGCCGGGTTCTCCTCGGGCACCGGCCCCGATATCTTCGGGCACGGTCCCGCTGCGGTCGCGGACCTGGTGAGCTTCGACCGGGTCGAGCCGCTGGACAGCTACCTCGAGGGAATGGACGACTCGGATCGCGCTGACCTCCAGGTGGGCCTGGACAGCGGGCTCGTCGACGGCGCGCATTACATCTTCCCGATTGCGAGCACGGGCCGTCAGGTGGGCTACAACGCCGCACACTTCGAGGAGGTGGGGCTGGATCCCGAGAACCCACCGACCACCTTCGAGGGCCTGCTGGAGGCTGCTAAGGCGCTCGCGGCGCGCGACGGCGATCGGCTCACCCGGGCCGGAATCGTCTTCGGGACACCGCCGGCCAGCATGCAGCAGGCGTTCACCACGATGCTCTGGGCCAACGGCGGGCAGATGTTCACCGAGGACAACACCGCCGTGCAGTTCAACTCCCCCGAGGGCGTCGAGGCGCTCGAGTGGTACGTGAGCCTCTACCAGGGAGACGAGCCGGTGGACAACGGGCTCGGCGGCACCTGGGAGGGACTGCCGCCGGCGCAGTCGCCGTTGATCACCGAGGACACCTCGATGATCTTCGCCGATCCGGCAACTTTCACCCAGATCATCGCCGCCGCCCCCGAGCTGGATCTCCGGTTCATGGACGTGCTCTCCTTCGAGGGCAACGAGCCGGCGGCCTTCGGCGGTGCCGCGACAGGGCTCATGATCAATCCGGACAGCGCGAAGAAGGATGCCGCTTGGGAGTTCCTCGCCTTCTTCGGCAGTGCCGATCTCGGCAACCGCTATGCCGAAGAGGTGGGCCACGTCCCGGCCCGAGCTTCCGCGGTGGACAGCGAATATGTCCAGTCCAATCCCGCGATCGCCGAAGCTGTCGAGAACAGCGAGAACTTCCGCTCGAACCCCAACGTGCCCGGCTGGACCCGGATCCGGGACACCCTGGGCAGCTACCTCGAGCAGGCGCTGAACGGACAGGGCAC
>NZ_JBQSWK010000063.1:0-9985 GCF_052377065.1 Brachybacterium sp. AOP42-C2-15 | reverse complement strand
TCTTAACGGCCCTGGCCATCTCGGCGTGCAGCTCGGAAGTGAGCTCAATCGACGCCCCTACTATTGAGCAGAGCGAAGCCGGGGACGCAGCCGCCCCCGAAACGCAGCAGGCGCTCGGTTCCGTCTCGAGCGTGCAGGACCTACAGGAAGCATTCCTCGCCGCCGGTGGCGACTGCGATGGAGACCTCGAGGACATAAACAACGTCAAGTCAGCGTTGGGGTCGGGTGTCTGCTCCGGCTCAGGCACAGTCCTGACGATCTACGTTGGCCACGACGCGGCGGAAGGAGCCGTGACAACGTTGATGGGAATGATGGACAGGATCGGATCCACAATGATCCTCGGGGAAAACTGGGCCATCAACCCCGCCGGCAACGATCTTGACCATGCGGACGAGATAGCCACTGCGCTCGGTGGTCAGCTGCTGACGACGGAAGCAACGCCAGTGCGTTCCCTCGATGAAGCCTTCACTCTCGAGCAAGCGGCTGAAGCGTATGACCAGGCAGACGGTACATCCTGCGCTGATCCCGTCGATGTGGGCTCCGATGTGTCCGTTCTGGAATGCGCAGATCTCACTCTGATCGTTGAAGCAGACCAGCCGATGTCCTCCGAAGCACTCCGCCAAGCGACCGCAGACGCACTCGAGCTCGACGGCGCGACCCCGATCGTCGGCAGGCGTCACATCGTAGCGATCTACTCAGACGACATCGATATCGATACGGTCGCTCGGCAGATTGATGGAGTTACTCCGAGCAACTGACCGGTGTTTCGCGCGTCCCAGTTAGCTGAAATCGTTCGCGCTCCATGTCGCAGCTCCGGGCCTCCACTGGACTCGCGGGGACACGTCTTCGGGGAAGTAGCGGCGGCGGCGCCACTGCAGGCGCAGGATGTACATCCGCGTCGGCACCGACCCGGACTTCCGGCTGTTGTGGAACGGGCACAGGGCCTGCTGGTTACTCATCGCTGTCCGTCCCCCGCGTGACCAGGGGTAGATGTGGTCTCCCTGGGTGGGGGTGTTCGTGCAGCGGTGCCACAGGATCGACTTGTGCTCACACCTGAGCCCCGCACGCTCGAAGGCGGCGCGGCGCTCGGCGACGGTGAAGCCGCGGCGGGGGTCTCGTGCGTCGCAGGCTCCGCCGGCCGGGGAGGCCAGCAACACGCAGACGAACAGCGTGGCGGCAACGGGCACGAGCACCCACGGGTGTTGGGCGATCACGTCGAGGACGGCCTCGAGCACGTGCAGGGCGCCGTTGAGCATCGGTGCGTTCGTCATCTCGTCCTTCCTCGATGGACGTGGGACGGGCCGTCGACTCATCCGGGTGGGATGTGTCGACGGCCCGCTGTGACCGGGTGGGGTCAGAAGTCGAAGTCGTCGTCCGAGCCCGCGTCGCCGGAGTCGGCCTTGACGGAGGCGCTCGCCTTCGCCTTCGGTGCGGATTTCGAGGAGGAGCGGTTGCCGTTGCCCTTGCGGCGGGTGGCTACGGTGGTGGCGAACTTGTTCGAGGGCCCGGCCTCCTCGACGATCAGCTCGAGAGTCGAGCGCTCGTTGCCGTCCTTGTCGGTGAAGTCGTTCTGCTTGAGCTTGCCGACGAGGATCACGCGATCGCCCTTCCCATGCGACTCGGCGAAGTTCTCACCGGACTCACGCCAGTAGGAAGCCCGCACGAACGTCGGTTCCCCATCCACCCACTCCTCGGACTCACGATCGAAGATCCGGTCGTTGTGCGCGACGGAGAACGAGGCGACCGGGATGTTCTTCTTCGTGTGGCGCAGCTCGGGGTCGGCCGTGAGCTGACCGACGACCGTGACGATGTTGTCCAGAGCCATGTGAACTCTCCTCTTTGGTATGCGTGACATCGCTGATGCTCTGCCACATGGCTGCAACCCCTCAGGGGCCGCGGCGGGACGATCCCGCATACCGCACCAGTGGGCGAAGCCGACTCCTCACAGGACGTGCCTACCCGGCCGGCGCGCGTCAGCCGGAGCGTGCAGCGACAGATGGGCCCAGTCCGTCGACCGAAACCGTTGCCGGGTCGATCGCTCCAGAGTTGATCGCATCGGACATCGCCCGCAGCTGGACGCGCCAATGCCCGGGCTGAATCACGACGCAGCAAAGCGCCGGCGTCGACACGAGCGCCGGGAGTCTGCCCGCGGCAAGGAGCTCAGTCAGCCGGCGCTGCGCGGTCGCAGGGACGCGCACGGATCCGTTCTCGGTCTCAAGCCGCAGATGCACCCCGGTACCCCGCCCTGCGCGGGGCGTGGCGAGCTCGAACCCTTCCCCGCTGACCTCACTCAGCGCCTCCTGCAGCTGCCGCCACTCAACGGTCCTGACGATGTCCTGGATCCCGAAATCCTTCTCAGCGCCCCCGGGCTCCGACACCTCCGGAACTGGCCCACGCTCCGGGTCCTCCAGCAGGGTCTCCCCCGGCGTGGACGGATCGGACTCGGACACGACCTCGGAGCCCGCAAGGCGATCCACGCCCGGGACGACCTCCCCGTCGTCGTCACTCGAGAAGCCCGGGCCCGAGCTCGAGTCCGTCCCACGCGGTTCCGGGGTGCCGTCAGCCAGCATCCTCCCCACCGCCAGGACCGGTTCGCCCTCAGCGTCACGATCAGCGTCTTCCACCGCCATGAATTCGACGTCCGACATCACGATCGAACGCTCGAGCGTGGTCTCGGTGCTGGACTCGCCTGTCACTTCGTCGGTGATCTCGCGCTCGACCTCTCGGATGCGGACCGTGCCGCGGATCTCGACCAAGTCCCCCACGTCAGGCATCCCGATCTCTTTCAGGTCGGCGTGGACATCGGTGAACCCGACCGTCTGGATGGAGGTGTGGGCGTTCTCCAGCTCCATCGTCACCATCCACGTGCCCTTGCGGGTCAGCCGCTCCGTGAACGCGGAGACGACCCCGCCAGTGTGGACCCTGGCACCGTCCGAGCCTGGCAGCCGGTGCAGCCCGACCGGTGGCTTCGGCGCCGCGTCATCGCCCGCATCGGCCCCGTACAGGGCGGCGATCTGACGAGCGAGGGCCTTCGTGGGGTGAGTGCCGGTGATCGCGAGGATGCTCGCCCGCTGCCGTGACGCCTTCTCCAGCACCGAGTACTCCATCTGCGGAACGCGGACGCCGGGATCCTTCGCGACGGCGCGGGAGGCGATCACGTGCCCGAGGCGGTATCCGTGGCCGACGTGGTCGAACGCTCCGGCCTGAGCGAGAGCCGCCAGCTGGGCGCTGGTGACGGACTTCTTCTTCCCGCCGTCATCGGTGGCGGGCACGACCACGCGAGTGGCGACCTCCGCCATCGAGGCGAACTTTCCGCCACGGTCACGTTCGGCGACGATCTCGGCTGCGATTGAGCCGACGCCCTTGATCTCTCCCAGGCCGAGCCAGACGGCGCCGTCGCGGGCGATGGTGTGCTCGTCGGAGGTGTTGACGTCAGGGGCCTGGACGGTGACGCCCTCGGCGCGCAGGGACCGGATCGTCGCGACCCTGAGGTGGGCCTTGTCCTTACCGGAGCCGGTGAACTGCAGCACGGCCGCCCCGAACTCGGCCGGCCAGTTCGCCTTCAGGTACGCAGTCTGGAACGCCAGGGCCCCATACGCAGCGGTATGCGATTGGTTGAAGGCATAAGCTCCCGAGCCCTCGAACGCGGTCCACAGCCGCTCCGCGGTCTGGGCGGAGATAGCCGGGACGGGCGTGGTTCCGTCTTCGGCGACGCCCTCGCGCTGGGCGCCGGCGATGAAGTCGGGCTTGAGGGAGTCGAGCAGGCCCTGCTTCTTCTTCGAGATCGCGCGGCGCAGGTTGTTCGCCCGCGCCGCGTCGAACTTCCCGACGGTCTTGCCCAGGCGCATCATCTGCTCCTGGAACAGGATCACCCCTTGCGACTGCCCCAGCACCGCCGCGATCACGTCCTGCTCGGCCGGATCGGTGGTCAGAGAGTCGTAGGAGACCGGTGCCTTGCCGCCGGTGCGCTCAGCCCACTCGGTGTGCATTCCGGCGCTCATCGGGCCGGGCCGGTAAGCAGCGATCAGCGCCGCGAGGTCATCAAGCGTGCGCGGATGCGCCGTGGTCAGCAGGTCACGCATTCCACCGGACTCGAGCTGGAACACGCCAGTGGAATCGCCGCGGCCGAGCAGTTCCCAGGCGGCCTCGGCGCGGGGACCGTCGGTGCGCAGCTCGAGCAGGTCGAAGTCGATCTCACCGTGGGTGGCAATGACGTTCTGTTCGGTGGCCTTGACGATGTCGAGGTTCCGCAGCCCGAGGACATCCATCTTCAGCAGCCCGAAGTCTGCGATATCGTCGCCGTCCCATTCCGTGATCCACTCGCCCTCGACCAGGCGCATCGGGACCAGTGGGGTGAGGTTCTCGTCGGAGACGACGACCCCGCAGGGATGCGTGCCGGGGCTGACGACGACTCCTTCGAGGACGGCGGCGTACTCCATCATCGTCGCCACGCCGTAGCGGGGCCGGCGCCGGGTTCCGGGGCTGGGGAGGTCATCGCCGTCCTGGGCCGCGAGGTGGTCGCGGAGGGTCTGGCCGGCCTCGTGGCGGTCCCGCAGCGCAGCGCCATCCTTCGTGCTCATGCCGGTGGTCTCCGGCGGGTCTTCGCGCAGGAGCATCGCCAGGCCCGCGCAGTCGGTGGGGAGCTGCTTCTTGACGTCGGCGACGGTGCTGACGGGGATCTCGAGGTAGCGGCCGGCGGAGTCGATGGCGCGCTTGGCCTTGTTGGTGCCGTGCATGCCGAGGCGGCACACGTTGTCGTGGCCGTAGCGGACGGAGAGGTAGTCGATCACCTCGCCGCGGCGTTCCTTCTCGAAGTCGACGTCGATGTCGGGCATCTCGGTGCGCTCGAGATCCAGGAACCGCTCGAACAGCAGCCCACCCTCGATCGGATCGATACCCACGATCTGCAGGCTGTACGAGACGGCCGAGCCGGGTGCTGAGCCGCGGCCGGGGCCGACATGGATCGGATCCTTCCGTACCCGCGCGGGGTCCTCGGTGTCGTGGTCGTGGTGGGTGACCCAGTCGGCGGCTGTCCAGTCGGAGCGGGCCCAGGCGATGAGGTCTTCGACGAGCAGGAAGTAGTCCATGACGCCGAGGCGGCAGATCACCGACAGCTCGAACTTCAGCCGCGCAGACACTTCGGTGGGTAGGGCTTCGCCCCAGCGTTGCTTGGCGCCGGCGTGGACGCGGTGCATGAAGTAGCTGGAGGTGACCGGGTCTGTGCCGTCAGCCGCCGAGGACGGGACCGCATAGCGTTTGAAGGACCCGTTCTTGAGTGCGGTGGTGAACCAGGCGGGGATCGGGAAGCTCGGCACCCGAAGACGGGTCTCGGGGAAGATGTCGGCGTCGATCCGGGCGGCGATGCGCACGGTCTCGTCGCAGCCTCGCTGCCAGATCTCATCACCCGGTCGCAGGGCGCGCATCTGAGCTTCGGTGCGGAAGAACTGACCGGAGCCGCTGAACCGGTACCGGTCAGGATCCCCGATGGTGCGGCCCGACTGACCGAGCGCAATATGCGCCTCATGGACTGGGTGCTCATCTTCGGCGACGTAGTGGGAGTCGTTGGTGACCACCACCGGCAGATCATTGCGAGTCGCGATCTCGTACAGGCCGGCAAGAGCTCGCTCCTGGGCTGCCTGACCATGATCGGCGAGCTCGACGTACACGTTCTCGTGACCGACCGCGCCGATGAGCCGCTCGAGGTTCGCCTGGGCGCGCTCGGCTTCCGCTGCGTCGGCTGCGGGGTCGGCGCCGGCGACGCGGGAAAGGGGTCCGGCGATGGGGCCGCCGACGCATCCGGTCAGCACGATCAGGCCTTCGGCGTGCTCAGCGAGGAGCTCGTAGTCGATCAGCGGGTACTTCCCGGCCTTGGACTCCTGGGAGCGGTTCGACATCTCGATCAGGTTCCGCAGGCCTGCCTGGGTCGAGGCGAGGATCGTCAGGTGTTCGTAGCGCTTCGTCTTCGTCGCCGCCCGAGTGCTCGAAGCCGAGGAGCCGCCTGGGTCGAGGTCGTCGGAGTCTGCGGCGACCTGGATCGTGCCCGGGTCATGCCGGGTGCCGGAGACGACGAGGTAGGCCTCGATGCCCGGGATCGGCGCGACGGTGCCGGACTTCGCGCAGGCGGTGCGGAGTGCCCAGAGGGAGGCGAGTCGGCCGTGGTCGGTGATCGCCAGAGCGGTCTGGCCGTCGGCGGCGGCGGCGTCCACGAGGCGGGTCACGGAGGATAGGCCGTCGAAGTCGGAGTACTCCGAGTGGGTGTGGAGGTGGACGAAGCCAGCAGTGCTCACCGAGATCCCTTTCGACGCCGTTCCCGTGCCAGTGCGCAGTGGGCGCGGCGGGCCCCTCGCAGGACGAGCCCGGCAGGTCGATCGTTCGCAGAATCGGCGCCGTGGCACTCCCCCGGTCCGGAACCGATAGACATTTCCCTTAAAGGTCATACCGGGGAACGTGGGATATGTGGGCGAACGCAGCCTGACCTGCACGTTTTGCGTTGGCACCACGGTGGCACTGCCCTCGTGCGCAGAGCGGCGGAAGCGCGCTCCGACCTGCTGAAACATGCGAATCTCGTGAGGACTGAGAATGGTGGCACTCCGTTGGCGAACGCGGGGTGACCTGCGAGAACTGCGGTCCCGTCTGCCAGGGCCCGTTTTCGGGGGCCGATAGACATTTCCCTTATAAGGTCATACCGGGGAACGTGGGATATGTACGCGAACCCAGCCTGACCTGCACGTTTTACGTTGGCACCACGGTGGCACCGCGTGGGCTGGTCGAGCGGCGGATACGAGTCCCGACCTGCACGAACGCGCAGATCCCGCCGGCCCAGCACATGTTGGCACCTCGTTGGCGAACCCGGGGTGACCTGCACGGATGCTTGACGATGCTGAGGCGGCTCACCCCGTTCACTGGGCGGGGATCGTGTCTGTCGAGGCGTGCACGTTGGCGCAGCGCCAACGAACACCCCTGCAAAACCGCAGGTCAGACCGGGTTTGCCAACGGCGCCAACGGAGCGCCAACGCTTGAACGTCGGTATTCGTGCAGGTCAGACCCCGTTTGACACCAAATCCTACATTGCGCGCCGGAAACTGCATACGTATAGGGGATCTGGTTTCATATCTCCTCTTACTACTACTACCTACTTCTCTATAAAGGTTATAGTGGGAGATGTGGGATATGGGGGTAAACACAGACTGACCTGCACGTTTGTCGGGTGGAGCGCGTTGGCGTTGGGGTGTAGAGAATCGCCGAAAGTGTAGATGACCTGCACGAACGCTTCGTTGGCGCATGTTGGCGCTACCCCTTCAACGTCGGCACACCGGTGCCGCTGGAGCCTCCTTCGCATATGGGTTGGGTGAGAGCACCTTTCGACCCTGGAGGCCCACGATGCACACCCGACGAGCGCGGTACCTGCTGCAGCCCGGCGAGCCCCTCACCCTGCCCGAGCGGACCGTCCCGCAAGTGGTGCGGCTCGGCCTCGCCCGCACCGTCCTCGGTCTCGACGACGCCCGGATCCTCACCTCCCCCGCCGTGGCGATCCCCCTGCCGCGCTACCTCGACGGGCTCCCCCTGCGCGGCGCCGCCGGCACCCGACCCGACGCGCTGCGGTTCCCGTTCATGTGGCTCCCGGCACCGCTGCGAGAACGGTTCGAGATCGACACCGGCGAAACAATCTCGCTCGAGAGCGACGACGCCTGGGCACTCAGGGTCGTGTTCGAAATGTGGGGCAGCCGCCTCTACGACATCGAGACCGCCGGCTGGCTCGACGTGCTCGCCCTCTACGACCTCGACGCAGACGACACCGCCACCCAGCAGCGCATCCAGGCGTGGTGGGACGGCGCCGACGACGAAACCCTCGACGCCATCGACCTCTCCGGCGCCCTGGTCCCCGAGACCGACGAGGACTCCGACTGGGCCTCGATCGCATCCCTGGCGCTCGTGGACTCGTTCGACAAGGCCTCGATGGCGCTGTCAGCCGTGGACACCGTCGCGCTGTGCGAGCTCGTCACCGACGGGGACCTGACCCCGCTCGGCACCAGCGACCCTGCCCGAGCCGTCAGCTCCCTGGTCCGCATCGCCCGCACCCGCTTCACCTCCAGCGCCGAGGTCTCCCAGCTTCTGAATCACCTCCAGGCCCGGTGCGACTCCCCCGGCGCCGACGGGCCGCGTCTGGTCGACGAGATCATCCCGCAGCTGTCCGAGATCGCGCAGGGCCTCTGGACCGCCTACGAGCCAGTCCTTGTCGAAGTTATCTCCAGCTTCACAGGCGACAACCTCGCTGGTGCAGGGGCAGAGAGCCGATGAGCGCGAGCACAGCGCAGGTGCAGCGGACCCGTCACCGGGTGCCCGGGTTCGACCCGCACAACGACGCCCACGTCGCCGCGGTCGAGGCGAAGCTCAGCGACGAGGCCGGCACTGGATTCCGGGTCGTCCGCTTCGATCCGGAGACGCAGACGGTCACGTTCGAACGCACCCGGGCCGTGACCGAGGTCGCCGCCGAGAAGGGCACCACCCGTTTGATCGCGAGCCTCCGCACCGGCGCGAAGCCCTCCGACGGGGAGCGGGAGGCGATCCGGCTGGAGAACCAGAACCCCGGCTACACGATGACCCGCTTCGAACCGCACCTGAGCCACGCTGTGCTCGAGAAGCTCTCCGAGGACGCGATCCGCTGCCGCGGAGCCGTCGCCGTCATCCTCGCCGTGAAGCCCTGGCAGGTCCAGGTCGCCCGCCGCCGCGGTGGTGGCTTCGTCCTCGAGCTCCCCACCAGCTATGTCCCCTCCCGACACGACGGGAAGCTCACCGAGGTCGCGGAGAACGTGGTCGGACGGCCCGGCTGGTACGTCGACATCGACGCCAAGGCGCTCACGGCGCAGGTCATCCCCGCCCAGCCCCCAACGTTCCCGGCGATGATCCCGTACCCCTTCGACCGCGACATCCCCACGTTCACCTCCCCCGCCGACACCGCATGGACGCAGGCACCGCTCGGATGCGCTCTGGGCCGTCCAGGAGACGCCACCGGGCCGGAGTTCCGCCTCGACCTCGCCAGCGCCTCCCACACGCTGCTGCAGGGCCTGCCGATGTCCGGCAAGAGCGTGAACATCAACGCGTTCGCGTACTGGATGCTCCAGGCCGGTGCCGAGCTCGCCATCGTCGACACCCCCGACAAAGCCGTCGACTTCGAATGGATCAAGCCTTACGTCCGCGACGGCGGGTGGGGGTGTGAGAGCTACGAGGCGATGGTCGCCAGCTGCGGGATGGTCTACGCCGAGGGCAAGCGCCGCGCCGCCGTCCTCAAACGCCGCGGGATCAACAACTGGTTCTCGATCACGGATGATCCCTCGTTCCGCCCGATCGTCCTGATTGCCGACGAGTACACCGGCCTGATGACTCCTGAACGCGTCCCGAAGGCCCTGCCGAAGGATCATCCGATGCGGGTGGAGGCCGAGGCGACCAACGGGTTCAAGGACATGGTCGCCACGTTCATCCAGAAGATCGCACTCGAGATGCGGTTCGTGGGCGTGCACGTGTTCGTCTCTACCCAGCTGGGCAACACCAAGACCGGCGTGTCCACTGCTCTGAAAGCCGCCTGCGGCAACAGGTTCCTCATGGGCCCTAACGCCTCGGACAACCAGCGCGCCAACGCGTTCTCCGCGCCGGACTCCGTCGCCGAGGTCCCCGAGAACGTGAAGACCACTGCCGGGGTGTCCAAGGGCGTCGGCGTCACCGAGACCGAAGGCCAGCCCTCGAGGGTGTTCAAGTGCTACTTCGCACCGACCGCCACATTCGCCGAGCACCTCGCCGAATCCAGCGCCGTCCGCCGCACCAGTCGCCCGGAGCCGACCCGGGCGGAGATCGCCGAGCACACCGGTCTGGACGACCTCGACGACGGCGCCGGCCAACTCGGGGATGACGATCCCTGGAACGGCCGCAGGGCACCGAAAGCTGACGCAGACCGGATCTTCAGCGAGGACGGCACGGAACTGCGGGGTGC
>NZ_JBQSWK010000062.1:0-11543 GCF_052377065.1 Brachybacterium sp. AOP42-C2-15 | reverse complement strand
GGTAATCGGGGCTCCCCGAAGTTCCCGCACACAAGGTGACCCAAGTTTCAATAACGGTTTATGGACCACTCGGTCGCCTCTGTGACCAGCGTGTTCACAGTCCTGCGCGAAGAGGCGAGGGGAAACGACCAGAATGGTGTGGCTGTACCCTTCTCTTCCCCTCGTAGATAGGACATTCGACAATGGGCCTCATCGGACTCATCATCTCCTGGATCATCATCGGCGCGCTCATCGGTCTCATCGCTCGGGCCCTCATGCCCGGCAAGCAGTCCATGGGACTCGGGACGACCATCGTCCTCGGCGTCATCGGCGCGATCGTCGGCGGTTTCATCGGCGGTCTCCTCGGTGGCTCGGGCATCAGCGGCATCATGGAGAACCCGTGGAGCCTCTGGACGATCCTGCTCGCCGTCATCGGCGCCCTGATCGTCATGTTCATCTACAGCCTCGCGACGAAGAACCGCGCCTGAGCTTCTGATTGACTGATTGACGCGTGCGCCTAAGGGCGCCGCACCCTCGACGGCGCCGTCCCGGATCTTCCGGGGCGGCGCCGTTGTCATGCCCCGGCCTGCACGCTCTCGTGCGCACTATCCCGCTCCCGCCTGCTCTCCCCGCCCCGCCCCGGCCGGCTCCCGTCTGGTCCTGCCCGGCTGTGCCCTGGTGCTTTCCTGCGCAATGAGCCAGTCTGGAGTCATGACCAATACAGCGCCCCTGATCACCGCGGATCTGGCCCGGGCTGCGCGGGCCCTCGCCCAGGTCTCCCTCCTCGACGTCTCCGAGCAGTCGGGCCTGGAGGTCGAGCACCTGCGTGGCCTGGAGCGCGGGCTCCGCGTCCTCACACCGGAGCAGGAGCAGCGGCTCCACGTCGCGCTCGAGGAGTTCGGCATCGAACTGCTGCCGGCGGATGAGCACGCCGGCTTCGGCCATGGCGTGCGTCAGAAGTTCAATCCGCGCACCGTGAAGCGGCTGGAGAACTGGGAGAACGAGGGCGGGCCTCCGGCGGAGGACGACATCTGAGCACGAAGCGCAGAGCCCCCGGTGCGCGGAGCCGCCAGCGCTCGGAGCTCGCGGTGCTCGAAGCCCCGGGCGCTCAGAGCGGGACGTCGGCCGTGCGCCGCCCTGCGTCCTCGACGGTGCGGCGCCCTGAGGACCAGCGGGCGGTGTCCGCCGCGAGCTCGTCGAAGTTCTCGGGCGCGACCAGCACCGTCAGCAGCGCGCTGCGGGCGGAGTACTGCGTCGGCACGACCGCAGCGCCACGGGCGGCGGCCCAGAGGCGCACCGAGTTCTCGGCGATGCCGACCTCCGCCGGGGGCACCTCGATCTGCGCGATCACCAGCTCGGTGCGGCGCAGCAGGGTCGCCGCCGTGACCGCCAGCTCGACCCCGGCGGTGTAGGCGCGCACCAGCCCTCCCGCACCGAGCTTCACCCCGCCGAAGTAGCGGATCACGATCGCGAAGGTGTCCACCAGGCGCGCATGCAGCAGGGACTGCAGCATCGGCATCCCCGCGGTCCCGGACGGTTCGCCATCGTCGTTCGAGCGGTGCATCTCCGCCCGCTCCGCGGTCTCGCCCAGCACCAGCGCGGTGCAGTGATGGCGGGCATCGGGGTGCTGCGTCCGGGCCGCGCGCAGCAGAACATCGGCCTGCTCGACCTCCTGGACACGATGCAGCCGGGTGAGGAACCGGGAGCGCTTCTCGACCAGCTCGGTCTCGACATCGGCGGCGAGGACGAAGGGATCGGGCATGAAGGCGAGTCTAGGCCGCAGGGGAGCGGCCTTGCGGGCGGGCGGTAGGCGGACGGTAGCCTGGCCCCGTCGCCCTCGAGAACGTCAGGAGCTCCCCGTGACCCAGCCTCCCTCTGAGCAGCCATCGTCCCGCCCGCTGTCCCCCCAGCACGGCATCCCCGCGCAGGGCGGCATGCCCTCCCCGGGCGAGCCCGGGCGCCAGAGCACCGGCCCCCAGGGCGGCTACTCCGCGCCCGACGGCGGCTATGCAGGATCCGGCGCCGGCTACTCCGCGCCCCAGGGCGGCCCCGGCGCACCCGTGAAGAAGCCGTCCAAGGCGCCGAAGGTCCTGATCATCCTCGGCTCCGTGATCCTCGCCCTCAGCGTGATCATCGGCGTGATCCTGGCGGTGGTAGGCATCGGCGGCGCCATCGGTGACATCAGCGAGCTCGAGGAGTTCGACAGCGGCAGCGGCACAGTCATCGCCGAGGCCGACGAGACGTTCCAGATCTACGTCGAGGAGGGCACACCGACCCCGACCTGCATGGTGGACGGTCCTGCAGTCGGTGCAGGCACCTCGCAGAGCAGCAGCTTCCAGGACGGCGAGACGAGCTGGGTGTCCGTCGACTCCTTCACTGCGGAAGAGGGCGGCGAATACACCATCGACTGCGGCGGCACCCCTGTCGCGGTCGGCCCGCCGGCTTCTGTTGGAGGGATCCTGGCCGGAGTCGGCGGGATCTTCCTGGGCATCGGCGGCGGGGCACTCGGCTTCCTGCTGCTGGCGATCGGTGTGATCCTGCTGATCGTGCGTCGGCGCACGGCGTGAGCATCGAGGATCCCGCGGTCCTCCCGTTCCCCCTCGCCGCGGGGGAGTCCCTCGTGCGCAGCGGGAGTGCGAACATGCAGCGCGGCGCCGAGACGGCGGGCGGGAAGCTGTTCCTGACCACCGCGCGCCTGGTGTTCATCGCTCACTCGTTCAATGTGCGCAGCGGCCCCTCAGAGCTGCCGCTCTCACTGGTCGCCGAGGTCGGCACCGCCTGGACGAAGCTGCTCGGGGTGCTTCCGCTGCTGCCGAACTCGATCGCCATCGCCCTGCGGGACGGCACGGTGCGCAGCTTCGTGGTCACCGGCCGGGCCGCCTGGATCGCCGCGATCACCCATGCCCGCGGGGGCGGAGCACCCGCCCGCTGAATCCGCCGCTGGACACGACGCAGGACATGACGGAGCCCGGCAGGACATCGGTCCTGCCGGGCTCCGTCATGCGGGGCGCTGAGGCTCAGCGCTCAACCGTTGCCGTGCTCAGGCGTCCTCGGTGATCAGCGGGTACACGCCGTTCTCGTCGTGGACCTCGCGGCCGGTGACCGGCGGGTTGAACACGCACACGCAGCGGATCTCCTTGCGGACGCGCACCTTGTGCTTGTCGTGGTCGTTGAGCAGGTAGAGGGTGCCCGGTGCGAGCTGGTGCACCTCACCGGTGGCCAGGTCCTCGATCTCGCCCTCACCGTGGGTGATGAAGACGGCCTCGATGTGGTTGGCGTACCAGAAGTAGCTCTCGGTGCCCTCGTACAGCGTGGTCTCGTGGACGGAGAAGCCCACGCCCTCCTTGGCCAGGATGATGCGCTTGGAGCGCCAGGTGTCGGACTTGATGTCGGCGTCGGTGCCTTCGACCTCGGCGAGCGAGCGAACGAGCATGGGGGTGTCCTTCCGGTGGATGGTCCAGGTCAGGGGTTCTGCGCAGGCGTTCGGTGCCCGGCGCAGACCGTCGGCCCGCCCTCTGGTGCAGGCGGGCCGACGGAAGAGCGGTCTCAGACGGCGAGCGCCTCGTCGACGGCGGCCTCGATGATGTCCAGGCCGCGGGCGAGCAGCTCATCGGGGATGGTGAGCGCGGGCAGCAGCTTGACGACCTCGTCGGAGGGGCCGGAGGTTTCCACCAGCAGGCCCTCCTCGAAGGCGCGGGCGGCGATCTTCCCGGCGATTTCGCCATCGGGCATCTGCAGACCGCGGGCGAGGCCGCGGCCCTTGACGATCAGCTCGTGCTGGAGGTGCTTGGCGGCGATGCGGTTGAAGCGGCTCTCCACGTAGGCGCCCTTGGCGATGGTGGACTTCTCGAGCTCGTCATCGCTCCAGAACAGGTCGATCGCCTTGGTGGCGGTCGCGAAGGCGGGGCCGAAGCCGCGGAAGGTGCCGTTGTGCTCGCCGGGCTCCCAGATGTCGAGCTCGGGCTTGATCAGCGTGAGCGCGAGCGGGTGGCCGTAGCCGCTGATGGACTTCGAGAGGGTCACCATGTCCGGCTCGATCCCGGCCTCCTCGAAGCTGAAGAACCCTCCGGTGCGGCCACAGCCCATCTGGATATCGTCCACGATCATCAGGATGTCGTGCTTCTTGCACAGCGCGGAGAGGCCGCGCAGCCAGTCCGCGCGGGCGGCGTTGATGCCGCCCTCGCCCTGGACGGTCTCGACGATCACGGCGGCGGGCTTGTTCAGGCCGCTGCCGTCGTCGGAGAGCAGGCTCTCGAGGTACATGAAGTCCGGAACGACCTGGCCGAAGTAGTCGTCGAAGGGCATCGGGGTGGCGTGCACCAGGGGGATCCCGGCGCCGCCGCGCTTCATCGAGTTGCCGGTGACGGACAGGGCGCCGAGGGTCATGCCGTGGAAGGCGTTGGTGAAGCTGATGACGGACTCGCGCCCGGTGACCTTGCGGGCCAGCTTCAGCGCGGCTTCGACGGCGTTGGTGCCGCCGGGGCCGGGGAAGGCGACCTTGTAGTCCAGGCCGCGGGGCCTCAGGATCTTCGCGTCGAAGGTCTGCAGGAACTCGCGGCGGACGTCGGTGAACATGTCCAGGCCATGCACGACCCGGTCCTCGAGGTAGTGGTCGATGACGACCTTCTTGAGCTCGGGGTGGTTGTGCCCGTAGTTCATGGTGCCGGCGCCGGCGAAGAAGTCGATGTACTCGCGGCCGTCCTCACTGGTGAGCACGGAGCCCTTGGCGTGGGTGAACACGGTGGGCCAGCCGCGCGAGTAGCTGCGGACGCCGGACTCGAGCTCGGTCGGGTCGACGGTGGGGGCGCTGACCTCGTCGGTCAGCTCGGGCTTCGCGGTGGTCTCGGTCGGTGCAGTCATGGTCATGACATCTCCCTGGGTGGTGGTTCGTTGGTCTGTGGATGGCGCGAGGGCGTACGGAAGCGCCCGCGCCGACGGGTGGTTCGGAGGAGCCCGGGTTCAGGTCCCGGCGTGCAGTCCGCTGATCACATGCAGCAGCTCGGCGCCGTGGCCGGGGTCCGGGAAGTGCGCCTCCTCGAAGAGGGGCTCGATCGTGTGCTCGGCGCCATGGCGCTCGGCGAAGGAGGCGAACAGCCGCTGGGACGCGGCGTTGTCCGCCGTGATGGTGGTCTCCAGCGTGGCGACCTGCGGGAGGTCCGCCAGCAGGGCGTCGAGCAGGCGGGCGGCGAGGCGCTGCCCGCGCTGGGACTCGTCCACGGCGATCTGCCAGATGAACAGGGTCTGCGGCGCTGAAGGTCGCAGGTAGCCGAGCACGAACCCGACAGCTTCTCCCTCACGCACCGCCAGGCGGGTGGTCGCCGCGAAGTCGCGGGCCATCAGCAGGTAGGCGTAGGAGGTGTTCAGGTCGAGCGTGCCGCTGTCGCGGGCGATCCGCCACATGGCGGCGCCCTCCTCCATGGTGGGAGGGCGGAATTCCAGGTCGGAGCCTGGTCCGGTCGTCTTCTCGGAGGTGGACGGGTGGTCTGCGCTGTGCGTCATCAACGGGCCCATATCGCCGTCAACGGTATCGAGAGCGGTGACGCTTGTGCAGTCCCCCGGGGGGTTGCGGGGGGCCATCCTCGGAGTGTCGTGACGCAACTGTGACTGTCCGGCGTCCGGGAATCAGATTGTCGGACAACTGTGGACTATTCATGGCGACCTGGGGCGATGCCGTCTTTGAGCAGGCGATTCGCGTGCCCGGCGTACAGCGGCTGTGGTGTGCGTCACGTGACCGCGATGCGGGACACAGCTTCGCGTGCCTGTACACGCGCGGGTACAACGCTGTCTCGCCGGGTGATCCAGCAGGGAGCGGGTCCGGTCCCTGCGTGAGCCGCCTCGATACTCTCGTGCCCATGAACCCCCTCGAAACACTGAACGAGTTCCTCGGAAATGCTGAGGGCTGGCTCTGGACCTGGGCAGGGATGCCCGTGGTCGTGGTGCTCGGTCTCTACTTCACGATCCGCACCGGTGCGGTGCAGCTGCGGATGATCCCGGCGATGCTCGGCGCCATCACCCAGAAGGCGCAGCGCGAGCCGGTGGGCAGCGGGCGTAAGCGCACCGAGCGCACCAAGTCCCTCAGCGCCTTCCAGGCCTTCTCGGTCTCCGCCGCCGCCCGCGTGGGCACCGGGAACATCTCCGGCGTGGCCGGGGCGATCTTCTTGGGCGGGCCGGGCGCGCTGCTGTGGATGTGGATCATGTGCGTCGTCGGCGGTGCGGCGAGCTTCATCGAGTCCACCCTCGCGCAGCTGTGGAAGACCCGCTCTGCGGACACCTACAAGGGCGGCCCCGCGTTCTACATCCACCGCGGGCTGGGCAGTCGCGGCTTCGGTGCGTTCTTCGCGATCCTGTTCATCTTCTGCTTCGCCTTCGCCTTCACCTCGCTGCAGGCCAACACCATCGTCGATGCCGTCTCCGGCGCCGTCGCGCTCTACACCGATCCTGAGGGCCTGTCCTGGCTCCCGATCGTGCTGGGCGTGGTGCTCGCGCTGCTCACCGCCGGGATCATCTTCGGCGGCATGCGCCGGGTGGCTTCGGTCGCGCAGAGAATGGTGCCGATCATGGCTCTGATCTACCTGATCATCGGCATCATCATCGTCGGCATGAACCTCGGCGAGCTGCCCCGGGTGCTGGGCCAGATCGTCACCGAGGCATTCAACCCGCAGGCCGTCATCGGCGGCGGCATCGGTGCCGCCATCGTCAACGGCGTCCAGCGCGGCATGCTCTCCAACGAGGCCGGCATGGGCTCGGTCCCCAACGTCGCCGCCACCGCCTCGGTGAGCCACCCGGTCAAGCAGGGCCTGGTGCAGACCCTCGGCGTCTACTTCGACACCCTGCTGATCTGCTCGATCACCGGGTTCATCGTGCTGGTCTCCTTCCCCGACGTCTCCGTCGGCGGAGAGGGCCTGATGATGGTGCAGGAGTCCTTGGCCTCCAACCTCGGCTCCTGGGCCGCGGTGCTGCTCGCCGTGATCATGTTCCTGCTCGCCTTCACCTCGGTGCTGGGGAACTTCTCCTACGGCGAGGCGAATATGCACTTCCTGACCGCCAAGCGCGGCTGGCATGTTGCCTTCGGCGTCGCCGTGGTGGCGCTGGTGTTCCTCGGCTCCGTGATTGCGGTGGACCTCGCCTGGACCATCGCCGGGGTGTCCATGGTGTTCATCGCCCTCATCAACCTGGTGGTGATCGCGATCCTCACGCCCACGGCGGTCACGCTGCTGAAGCACTACAACGCTCAGCGCGCGCAGGGCCTGGACCCCATCTTCCTGGCCTCCGACCTGCCGGAGATCAAGAACGTCGAGGTCTGGGAGGATGTGGACGTCAGCGACTACGTGCGGGAGCGGGAGCCGGCCAGCGCTCGCTGAGCCGCCCGGGGGTGCGCTGCGCCGGTGGTGCGCCGTCCGACGCCGGGGAGGTGGGCCACTCCCGCCTCCCCGGCGTCCTCGGCACCGCTCGCGCGCCGCTAAGATGATCTGGCCCGCTCGGCGGGCACGGGCCTGTAGCTCAGTGGTAGAGCATCGGACTTTTAATCCGCGGGTCGAGGGTTCGATCCCCTCCGGGCCCACTGCTGGTCAGGGCGAGAAAGTTTCCCTTAGGGGAAGGGCTCCGAACCGGCGTTGACAGCAGCTTTGACAGCAACGCGGCTGTGCGGGCGGAGCTCGAAGTGGTACGGGACCTGTTGAGGTGGCGAACTTTGAGCTCGCACGCTGAGCACTCAGGAGGCCATGACCACCATCAGCGCTTCCGCCTGGAGAGCATCTCTCCTGTAGCCGATGCCCAGAGAGCGGCGCTCGTGCGTCACGCGGAGAATCTCGTGAAGGATGCAAGCGGTCCGCACGCAGGTGGCCAACCAGGTCGTATTGCTGGTGACGCGGAACGAGGCGCCGATGTCGTCCCTCGTGCCTTCGATCTCCTCGCGGTCCGTTAACGCAACGGTTGCCCAGGATTTGTTGTGTGCGATGCCGCTGGTGAGCTGCCAAATGGCGGTGTTAATCCCGTCAGCACCGTGCTCTTTGTCAACGGTTCGGATGATGTGACTGTAAGTCAGATGATCCTTCAATGACTTCACTACGACACCTGCCGCTTCCGCGCGAGCTTCCAGATTTGCCAGGCGCTTGTCGTTCGGGTTGATCTCAGAGAACGCGCGCCTGAAGCTGTGTGAGTTCTTTACATTTGAGTACTCCAGATGGAGGCTGCGTTGGATCATCGTAGAAGTGTTGCGCGCTCCGAGGCCGTATAGTCCTTGCGCGACAGCCTCAAGGGACCCTCGGACGAGGGTAAACGGCGCATAGGTGTGCTGCGCTTCCCCCTTCGTGAAAAGTGTCATCAGCGTGTGCAGATGGTCGTGCGAAGCGGAGAGGGATCTCTTGGTGGCAGCTGACAGCTCATAGGGTCGAAGTGCTGAATCCACGCGCTTGAGGCGAGTGCTCTCGACGGCATCTATGTCGAGGGGGTCGTGCTCATCCAGATTGGCGATGTATCGCATGCAGGTGCTCAAGACGCTGTACGCGGCTTCCTCGTCCGGGATCTCCAGGAGCGTCGCCGCGTGCCGGCCCGCTGCCGTCATAGGCACGTATTTCTCAAACTCGTCGTCCATAGCTCAATGATTCCCTACGCGAAGCGGTCTTAAGCAAGAGGCTCAAGTGCTGCGGATGCGGCGGAGGATCTCTTCCTCGCTCACCGGCCTCCGCCAGGCGTCCCATCCCACATGGATCTGTCGGGGGAGATCACCGTTCATCGCCGCGTGCGAGTGCGTGTGCCCGTGGAGGAGCCAATCGCCGGAAGACTCCAGCTGCCATGCGCTGAAACGGCGGTCTTCTGGGCGGTCGGTTCTGTAGGGGAAGTGGGAGAGCATCACCGGGATCCGGCCTGAGCTGCCTCCCGGAATCGTGACCCGCGCGGCCGTGCAGACGTACTCGATCCCGTTGCGCAGCAGCTCTTGCTGAGCGGCGATGGCCCGTTCGCGGAAGTGGGGGTGTGCCCGGTCGTGGTTTCCCAGGACGAGGCGGATGCGCCCGTTGAGGCGTCGGAGGGTGTCTGCGATCTCGGCGGTGTGCTTGAGGGTGAGATCGCCGAGGTGCCAGACAACGTCATCAGCGCTCACCACGCTGTTCCATGAGGCGACGATGTCTTCGTCGTGAGCGTGGACGTGCTCGAGGGTGACGTCGTCTCGGGAGCCGGCGCCGGGGGCATGCCCGCGTTGAAGAGCCATGAGGCGGTGGCCGAAGTGGGTATCGGCGGTGAAGAACGTTCGGGTGCTATCAGTGCCCATCGCGACCGTTCCTCATCTTGGCACGTTCCTTGTCCGGGCAGCCGTCCCAGCGGTCGCTGAAGTCCTTGGCGATGACGAGGGCGACGGGGAGCTCGTAGCTGGCGTCAACGGTCACGTTGACTCGAAGCGCCGCCGTTTCGAGAGCCATTCGGAAGTAGTGGCAGACCGTCCGCAGGCCCCAAAGCTCCTTCAGGATGGCGGCGACGTCGCTGTGTCTGAGGTGCTGTGGCACCGGTACCGCGACGACGTCTTCGGCGATTGCCATCAGCAGCTCGACGGTGAGCGGGCGATGGCCGCAGTCGGACCACTCGAGGCCCTCGGACTCCTGCTCCCAGATGTTGGCGACGCTCACGTGCTCCGGAGAGGGGTCGTCATCGACCAGCGGGAGGCGGCGCCACGCGTCGTCGGCGAGGGGAGGGACGCGGGCAGGATCGAGGCCGAGGTCGGCGCTGGTCCGCTTATCGGCATCGGGCTGGAGGCGTCGTGCACGGAGCACCTTTGCTCCGAAGCCCTGGTTCCAGATCGGTCGACACTGACCGATGCGTTCGTACACGTCCTCGGGCTCGAGGCGGACGCGGTCGTAGTGCTCGTCGCCGAAGAGGACGATGCGCCCTGCGATCGGCTCCCGGTGCCACAGCCCGGTGTTGGCCACGTACGCGTACTCCGAGACTCCGTCGTCGGCGACGATAATGCCGTTCTCATCGGGGTGACTGTCGTGGAAGGCGCGGTAGAAATCGACCATCGTCAGGCGTCGCCGAGCAGTAGCGCCCAGGATTCTGCGTACTTCTCCGCGAGACGGCTCCTGGTCGTCCCGTCGAGCAGCGCGGCGCGCTCCGGATCGGTGTTGTCGATGAGGTCTGCGGTCTTCACGACTCGAGCCACTGCATGGGCGCGGATGGCCGCGAAGTAGTCGGTTCGTGCGACGTCGGGCTTCTTCGTCAGCCGGTCCACCGCTTCGAGGACGAGCTGAGGGAATCCCTGCTCGCTCAGACCCTCGAGGGTCACGTCGGTGTCCTCGACGACGTCATGGAGCCAGGCTGCCGCGATGCATTCGGTGCGGAGATCGGCCGGAGCGATGAGCGCTGCGCGCTCCGCGACGCGACGGGGATGGTCGATGTAGTCCAGGCCAGACTTGTCGGTCTGCCCGGCATGGGCTCGGTGCGCGATGGCTTCGGCTCGTTCGATGGGATCCAAGGGGAACCTCCTAAGGTTCTATGTGCGGGGGATGGGGTCGACGCGCCAGGGGGTGTTCCACTCGGGCGTGCCGTCGGACCGTTCATTGTGAAGCTGAGCATCGACGACGAGGGAGTGCTCGTCCGTGCCGGTGCCAGCGTTGAACTTGGTGATGGACGCGGCGCGGAAGATGAATGACCCTCGCGTGTGGATGCCCCGACGGGCGAGGCGGATGAACTCCCGAGCTTCGTCGATCCTCAGAAAGAAGACCCCCTGCGATGCGCCGTTCAGGGAGCGCCATGCTGCGATGAAGCCCACCTCGATCTGGCAGTCGTCAGTGTGGCGCCGCCTCGGCATCCGGTCGACGTACAGGATCGGCCCCGGAAGCGCGGTGGTGGCATAGGACGGAATCCGGGAACTATGCGGAGTTGCACGGTCCTCACGCTCCGGGTTGCTGCCCAAGAACGAGTGCTCGGACAGGTCGCTCACGGCGATGGCCCCGAGGACCCGGAGAGACGGAACGAGCGGGTGTCGCATGATGCTTCTCCTCGTCGGATCGGTGTGTGGAAACCTAGGCGGATACGTTCGTAAATGCAAGATGACCTGCGGATTCGTAGTTTCGTACTTACCGAACCTCGGAGTCTCGTAGATTCGTATTCTCGGCACCGAAGAGCGCGTCCATGCGCTTCGCGGACTCGTCCTGGAGGGCCGGGATCACGTGCGAGTAGGTGTTCATCGTGACCGCGATGGCGGAGTGCCCCAGCAGCTCCATGACGACGCGAGGAGCGACGCCTTCCGCGAGCAGCAGCGAGGCGCAGGTGTGGCGAAGGTCGTGAAGTTTGACCCGACGGAGCTTGGCCTTCTTCAGCAGCGCCTCGAACGCACGGTTCACGTTGCGGGGCTCGATCGGGGTGCCGGCCTGGGAGGTGAACACGAGCGTCGTCGGGTCGACGGGCAGCCCGAGCGAAGCAATCTTCTCTCGCTCGGAGGTGCGGTGCCGAGTAAGTGCGTCGATGCAGAAGCCGGGGATCACGACACGACGCCGGGAGGTGTCCGTCTTGGGACTCTTCAGCCGCAGCTCACCCCGCGAGCGTTGGAGGGACTGGGCGACACGGAGGTAACC
>NZ_JBQSWK010000061.1:0-12822 GCF_052377065.1 Brachybacterium sp. AOP42-C2-15 | reverse complement strand
CCGTTGGCTGCTTCCTCGTCATGGGGTTCGATCATGGTTGAACTGTAACGAGCCGGGTGCGCTTTGAGGCGAACCACGGGGATCACGGGTGCTGGAGGTAGCGGTACAGCGTGGATCGGCTGACACCGTGCTCACGTGCGATTTGGGCTTTGGGTGTGCCGGCGAGGGCGGCGTTGCGGACAGAGCGGATCTGGTCGCTTTCGAGGCTGCGGGGCCGGCCCTTGTAGGCGCCGCGCTTCTTGGCGGCGGCGATGCCCTCGGCCTGGCGCTGACGGATGAGCTCGCGCTCGAACTGCGCGAAGGCGCCCATCATGTTTAGCTGGAACGCCGCCATCGCATCCGCGTGCCCGGGCTCGAAGGTGAGCCGCTCCTTGAGGAACTCGACGCTCGCACCCTTCCGGGGCCGCTGCTCGGTGTGATCGGCGGGGTCACCGGTGATCTGCTGGACGATGTCGTTCAGGTCGATGACCGAACGAGCCAGGCGGTCCATGGAGGCGACGACGACATGGTCGCCGCGGCGGACGTGCCGGATGAGGGCCTGTAGCTGCGGGCGGTCGGTCATGCTCTTGCCCGACTGCTTCTCGGTGAAGACCTGGTCGCACTCCCCTACCGCCTCGAGCTGCCGGGCGAGGTTCTGGCTGGCCGATGACACCCGAAGGTACGCAACGCGCTGCCCCGGGGCCCGAAGTGTTCCATTCACGTCTTAGACCCTAGCCGCTACATGTGCCAAAACACGGGAAGGGACCTAGTGGAACAGTGGCGACGTCTCGGTGACGGGTGTCGCGTTTGGGTATGCCTCAATGGGACGTCGATGGCGAGAGTACGGGATTTGAACCCGTGAGGGGCGACCGGCTCCAGTGCGCTTTTAGGGCACCATCTTCGGCCGCTTGGTCAACTCTCCACGCCCTCGGCGCCGTGTAGCTAGCGGTTAAGAGTCATAGGGGGCGCTCATCGGCAGCCGTACCGGACGAGCCTGACGCCAGAGAGTCGAGTGAGGTCGTGGAGCGAAGCGTTCACCGACTACGGTTAGCGTTGCGCAACGTCGGTCGCGACGAGGCAACGCACGGCCGGCGCGGGCAAACAGCGAGAAACCCCGGGTCAGTTTCCTGATACCGGGGCTTCCCAAGATCGTGGCCCAAGTAACATGCCGTGAGGCATCGGTCATCAAGGGCTCTCGCTGCTCTGAGCATACCTGACGGGAGCGTGTATGTCGACGGTATCTGACACCTGGGTCACGGAGTGGTTGACGCCGGGGCGCTACAACAAGTATCTGAAGGCCGCTGGTCACGACCCCGTCCGCGCCCTCGAGCTCTACGAGTGGAACGCTCGTGTTTCGTCAGCTCTGCTACATGATTTAGGGCACCTTGAAGTCGGCCTGCGCAACGCCTACGACCGTCAACTGCTGGCCCATCCCCTTGCCGCGGGCCAAGACTGGATTAGCCGCGCAATCTACGACCAGCTCTGGGCTCCCCATCTTGTGGTCGGTGCCGACGGCAACACGCAAGACAAGAACTCCACTCCTCGAGGTGCCATTAAGACTGCAAGGAAATACGCTGGGTACACGGACGGCGGCTCGGTAAATCGCGGAAAAGTCATCGCTGAAATCATGTTCGGATTCTGGACCTATCTGACCGACAGTCTTCACGAAAAGACCCTCTGGGTGCCTTCACTCCGCTTTGCCTATGCGCCTGGCGCAGACCGCGCCCAGCTACACGACGCGCTGTCTTTGTTGCGCGACGCCCGTAACCGCTTGGCCCACAACGAGTCGATCTTCGACCAGCGGCCGGAGAACCTACGTAGACGCATCATCTTCGTAGCACGCACACTCTCGGCACCACTCAGTCAGCACATTGCGGCCAACAGCGACGTCCCGGTTTTACTGGCGGCCAAGCCGTAGGGGTATAGCAGTATCTATTGAGCTGCACGGACACTTCACCCCCGGGCGCCCAACCAGCCGGAAAGGCCAGCTATCGGCTAACAACTGCGGCGCTCTATCTTGCGCCCCGGCAGGAGTGCAACAGGTTGCCCGAGTGCTCGATCTGCGCGGCGACCTATGCAGAAGCTCCTCGGTGGGAACCTCGCGCTTCGGTGCGACTTGCACGAAACTGGCCCCGCCTCGTTCCCACGGGGCGGGGCCAGCTCTATCGTTCGCGCCTTGAGGTGTGGCATCCGGACACTCTCTAATGAGAAGAGGCCAGTGCGTCGAGATGGCAGGACCCTAATGAGAGGAACGCCAGTTCGCCTACGCGCATATTGAGCTTCCCACGAGTTTTCGGCACACGCAAGCCTGAAGTTGAAACGTAAAGTTTCCTGTTGATGCGGGGGCGAGACGCTGTCATGAGCTTGAGGGGTGCTGCTACGGCTCTAGGCGAGACGTAGTTGCTGCGAGTAAGCTAGGACGGTACATATCGTTCAGTCCCTATTAGTAGGCAGTGCCGAGCCGCCGTTTAAGTAGGCAACCTTGTTGCGTGGAAGTTCAAGAGGAGTAGGTGTGGTGGGCGGAATTGAGGGCGCAGAGACTATCGGTCGCAGCGGCTTGCCCGAGCTGGTGTCAGACGCTTCGGAGCTGTCACGCAGTCGCGCACGCGATCTTGCAGAGCGTGTCCAGCGGCGGAAGGGGATCCCGTTGCGGACGGCTTACATCCGCAGCTCGGACATGAGTGAGGATCCGCCGTTAGCACGCCTGATTCGCTCAGGGGGACGAGGGGGCGCGACTGCGGTGAAGCTCCATCTTGGACTGGTGTGGCTTGCTGCCAGACCTCCTTTTGAGGTCAAGGGGGTCTCGTCCCGAGTGTGGGCGGAGTTGTTGGATCTGGATGATCCATCCGTCAACGGGAAGCGACGTATCAACCAGGCGCTAGTGAAGCTTGAGCAGGAACGGCTGATCCACGTAGAGAGGAGCCGGGGCGGAGCATCAACGGTGCGGCTACTCGTGGAGTCCGGGGTGGGTCTGCCGTACGTCGATGTTCCCTCGACCGCTCGCTTCCGAGCCGCGCCTGCCGACCGGCATGACCACGACTACTTCCAGGTCCCTAGAACCCTTTGGCTCAACGGCCACATCCAGTCGATGAGCGCTAAAGCTCTAGCGATGCTGCTCGTGATCACTGAAGAGCAGTTTGGCGACCACGAGAGGGAGGTCTGGTGGTCAGAGCAGCGATTCCGGGATCTGTTTGGACTGAGCAGGGCAACTCGATCGGAGGGCGCGCGTGAGCTCTTCCAGAGGCGCCTCGTGGTGCTGAGTCGCAGGCCGGTGTCCGCCGGCAGGTCGGCGTTCGCGGAGGAACGCATGCGCAACACCTACGTAGCCATCAATGACGCGGTGGACTTCAACACCTGAGTGGCATCTCCTAGCGAGGCCCGTCTGATTCTGGGGCCAGGTGCGCTTCCCCTCCCCCAAGGAATCTGCTCTCGCCTGAGAGTGGCGCTGTCTCCGGCGCGGGTCAGGAACCTTGTTCCGGAAGACCCGGCAAGGACGGGCGGCATCGGCGCTGGCGAACCCACTCGGAGATGTCACCGGCCTGCCGACCTCCATCGTTCAAACGCTCGTTACTGGGTGGGCTGGCTACCTCATGTCCCCCCGGGGACGCATTGGTGCCAGAGGTCCGTCGGGCTGTTTCTTCTAGACTTCTAGGATTTCGGGTCCTCGTGGGGCTGTTTCGTCGTCTTGATTGATGCTCGTGGTCGTCCTTGCTTTCGTGTTCATGTTGGTGCTTCTTGTGTGCTCTGGATGGGTCTGATGCGTTCGCTGATGCTGCGTCGCTGATGCTTGTAGGTCGCGCTGCTGTGTCGCGCTCGTTGAAGTGGGTGGATTGCGTCAATTTCCGTGCAAGCAGCTGGGACAGATGGCCCAGTTGCTAAGCCCGGGACAGGTGCAGTCCTCGACGGCGCCTCAAACGGGCCATCTCCCGGGAGATCCACCACGTCCTGCTCGACCCCTCCACCGTCGAGCCGGTCGACTTCCGGGCCCTGCGCACCCAGAAAGGCATCACGCTGACCCAAGCCGCCGAGGCGCTCCAGCCCCGGTCGGCACGCATCTCCGACATCGAACGACGAACCCGGCCGCTCCCGGACCTCACCGACCGCTACCGAACCTGGCTCACCCCCGCTTGACACAAGACAGGAGCATCAGGCCCCTCTGCCATGGAAGTCCGCATCTCCCCCACACGCTTCGACGTCAGCCCCTTCGTCGGCATCCGGCGCATCCCCGCCTCCCCGGCTGAGAAGACGTCCTAGTACAGCGACACGCCATCAAACAGTGTCGTACATGTACCGTCCACGTGTAGTGTGTTCCACATGGCTAGCTCCTACCGCCGCCCGCGAGGCACCCCGACTGTGCAGGCGCACATGCTTTTGGCGACCGACATCAAGAAAAAGATCGACGAGTACGCCGAAATCGCGAACGCCCCTCAGTGGGCTGTCGTCGAGGCAGCCATCCGGGCCGGCAAGCCTGGCCCCAACGGGCTCCCGTCCAACTGGGACATGGAGACCGGCGAGAGCCAGATGGAGATGAACCTCAGCGAGAAGAAGCGCGCATAAAGACTTCGCCCCCAACCTGTTGAAGCAGGTCGAGGGCGATTCAGAAGTCTTCGGGTCTAGTTGCAAGCTAGGTCCCGGGGGCGAACCTTGAAAGGAGGTTCATTCACTTGTTGCCCCCAGAGTACGGGGGTCGAGGCACCGTAGGCAACTACGGCGAGCCCGGCGTGTCTCCGCACACCCCGATGACCCTCTCCCCAGAGCTTTCCTGGACCCTTACCGCACCCGTGATCGCGGGCCAGGCTCGCATGCGCTTGGGTAGGAAGCAGCGCGAGGGTCGCCTCAGCTACCCCGCCAGCACGGAGCGGGACCTCACGGCCGAGCTGCCCACAAAGCCCGCCGCGGTGCGTCTTTACAGCAACGCGGGGCACTGCAGCGTCCTCGGGCTCGATTTCGATGCCAAGGACCGCACCCTCGAGCAGGTCGCTGACGTTGCCTATGATGTCTTCCAGGCCGAAGCCCTGCTCGATCAGGCTGGCGCCTGGTTCCTCACCGATCACGCTCACGGTGGCACGCACATCTACGTCCTCCTTGAGCAGCCGCTCGCGTTCCTGGAGGCACGCGAGTTGGTCGAGGCGATGGCACGACGGTGGGTCACGCTGGACCCCTCCCCTCACCAGTCGATCGCCCGTGGCTGCATCACCGTCCCCGGCACCGTCCACAAGCACGGCGGACACCGGAACCTCACGATCAGTGAGCGCTCTCTGCGCGAGCGGGTCGACGGCCTGCGGACCCCTGCCCGGGCGCTCCGGCAGCTTCGTTTGAACTTCCGCGACGAGATCCTCGTCGTGAAGGCCAAGCGCGCCGCGACAGCAGCGGCCGAGCCCCACAGCACCCCGGCCGTGTACGAGGCGGGTGCGGGCCGCATCATGGGCCAGAAGTACCTCGCCCTGGCTCTGGAGGGCGACTGGGCCGCCTACGGCTATGACAGTCCCTCCGAGGCCCGCTGGGCCGTCTTGTGGTCCGCGAGGGCTACCGGCCTTGGCCGCGAAGACGTTGCCGCGCGTATGAGCGATGGCCGGTGGGCCGGCCTGTGGGCACTGCACGGCCACCGGCACGCCCCCTGGGCCACCTTCGCGGGCGACTGGGAGCGGATGGAACCCCTGTTCAACGCGACAAACAACGAGCGGGACGACTCCGTCCATACATCTGACACAAGCGCCAACTCTCACACGGGGGGGCCGTCGATCCGGGATACACACGGGGTGATCCGCGCCTGGCGCAGCCTCCTGCACGAGGTGGAGACCCGGGAGTTCCCCGGTGCTCGGGGCTGGACTCGCCGTCTCCTCCTTCGCGCTGCGGCCAAGCAGTCCCACGAGATCGGCTCCACCCTCACAGCCACCGGTGTCCGCGGTCTCTCTGTCGCCACTGGACTCAGCCTGCAGACGGTTGCTGAGCTGCTCCGTGAGATCTCTACCGAATCCGATCCCTGGATCACGCTGACCTCTCGTGCCCGTGGCCGCGAGGCAGCCGCCTACGAGCTGCGCATTCCCGACCGCTACGCCGAAGCGGCCACGACGGTTCGTTGGACTCGAGGGAAGGCACAGGCCCTACGTCCGGTGTTCGAGCAGCTCGGAGCGCCTGCAGCCCTGGTCTACGAGGCGATCGAACATGGCCACGGCTCCTCCCCCACCACCGTCCAGCAACGAACTGGTCTCTCCCGAACGGCCGTTACCGACGCGCTCACCACCCTGGCTGGATGGAACCTCATCGACGGCGACCCTGCAGACGGCTACTGGCTCACCAGCAGCGATGCGGACCTCGAACGACTCGCCGAACGATTTGGCGTCACCCATGCCCGCGCGACGAAGATCGCGACTTACCGCGCACAGCGACGCATCTGGTGGGCCTACCTCGACCGCCACCACATCGCCCTCCATGCCGACGACCTCGTAGCCGATGCTGAAATCCTCGCCCTGCTCGACGAAATGCGTATGAACGATGACGACCCACCACCAGTACCAACAAGCTTCTCGGCGGTCGCGTGACCACGGCCCAACGGCGAACCCCGGGCAAGGCGCTATTTCTACCGAATACACAAACGCTACTGTTTTATCTTGCATCGGTACCCTTGCAAACGGTACTGTATGTTTCTACGGAACCCTTGGCGCCGCGATGCTGCGAAGAGGCCAGATGGGCAAACGTCACCTAATTCCATACGACACCAACGGTGCCAACAGCACACACGGCATATACGGTACTGTTTAACCCGACAGTACTTATGGAAGGGAATCGCCTGATGACCTCGAAGATCGTCGCTATATGCAACCAGAAGGGTGGCGTCGGCAAGACGACGACCACCTTTCATCTGGCCCGCGCGGCCGTCGCGGAGGGCCGACGCACCTTGCTCATCGACGCGGACCCGCAGGGCAACCTCTCCAGCGTCACCGTCCCCGACCTGGAGCGAGACCAGCCCGGCCTCGCCGACGTCCTCACTGACCGCTCAAGCGACGGTCTCGCTGACATCACCGTCCCCGGCGCATGGGAAGGGCTGAGCGTTGCTCCCTCCACGGGGAGCGGCCTTGCCGCCGTCCGCGATGAACTCGTCATCGCCGGGGCAGGACGCGAAAGTCGGCTGCGCAACGCCCTGGATGCCGTCCGCGACAGCTACGACCTCGTGCTGATCGACTGCGCACCGGCCCTCGACCAGATCACCGTCAACGCCCTCACCGCATCTCATGGTGCTGCGGTGGTGACCGAAGCCAGCCTGTTCAGCACCGACGGGCTCGCCCAGCTCATCCGCACCATCGCCACCGTTCGACAGCACTACAACGCCACGCTCAACATCGCCGGCATCATCGTCAATCGCTACGACGCCAGAGAGAAGGGCGTGCGCGCCGCAATGGACGAACTGACTGAGGGGGCAGCTGCCCACGGCCTCAGCCTCCTCGAGCCGCACATACCCAAACGAGCAGCGATCCGCGACGCCATCGAATCCGGGACCGGACTCGACCAGGCCCGCAGCGCCGAAGCTCGCGCCCTTGCCAATATCTACACGGCGCACCTGCACAGCATCGAAGGAGCCCTCAAGTGAGCGACAAGCCCGCCCGCAAGCGGTCGGCGTTCGGCAGTGTCGATCCCGTCGCACCCCGCACGGAGACAGCCCCGCCGCCATTCCCGGTTACAGAAGAACCTAAGTCAATCGAGCAGCCGCGACCGACCCCGCGGAAAGCCGCAGCCAAAACGAAGGTTGGGTTCTTCATGCCGGCTGAGGAAGCCGATCGTGCTCGTGCAGCTCTGGTGAACACCTTCGCCCCGAATCAGGAAGGACCGCGGACCTTCTCGGATCTGATCCGCCGAGGACTTCTGGCGGAGGTCGAACGCCTCGAGCGCCAGTACAACAACGGCAAGCAGTGGGCACCGGTCCAGCCCGGCCAAGTCCCCACCGGCCGACCCAGGGATGCATTCCAGGACGGATGAAACCCTCCAATTTCGCAGCGCAACAGCAGCGGATGCTGGCGCGAGAGAAGGCGATCAAGGAAGACCCCAGTGGCCCCACTCTGGACGACACCGGTCCCGACGTACCCACAGGCGGTGGAGAGGGTCCCGCAACGCCTCAGGCCCCGTCAGGGCCCACTCACGGCGCTGCTCTACCTGCACACCGGCAAGCATGGAGGCAAGAGCCGAGCCGGGAACCCGCCCACGAGCGCTGACCGGGTCAGTCGCCGTACCCCGGGGCACGGTCCGACTCCCGACTCTGCCCCTTAACGTGGCGTGCCGGGGGAGAGGCGCGCCAGGTGCGTAGCTGTTCGGTGAGTGGCTGCATTTTGCCTGCGGCACTGATCCGCATGGCCTCCGCGGCCTCGGGATCCTCGCGAGCGACGAGCTCGACGCGATGCTCGTAGTCGACGCCGCGGTGAAGATGGGTCAGTGCGTGGCGCATGACTC
This sequence comes from Brachybacterium sp. AOP42-C2-15, assembly GCF_052377065.1. Taxonomy (NCBI): domain Bacteria; kingdom Bacillati; phylum Actinomycetota; class Actinomycetes; order Micrococcales; family Dermabacteraceae; genus Brachybacterium; species Brachybacterium sp. AOP42-C2-15. The sequence goes on along the minus strand of NZ_JBQSWK010000061.1, from coordinate 4,401 downwards.
GCTCGACGTCGGGGGTGAGGCCGGCCGCTGCGAAGCGGTCAGAGGCGGGGATCTGATCTGATGCGAGGGCGTCGGCGAGCATGTCGAGGCCGATGCCAGGGTCTTGGTTCCGTGCAGCGTCGATCAGTGTCCGATGGGTCCAGCGCCCCGAGAGGGCGATCGCCGCGACGTCCATGTAGTCACGGGCAGCGCGACGGCTGTAGAGGGCTGCGACCTTGTTGCCCACGGCGTCGCGTTCATCCAGCATCGGCCCCAGCTCGCCCCGGACCGGTGAATGGCCTCGCCAGTCCGTCCCGAGGTCGCCCTCGATGGTGGCACCGGCGAGGTGGAAGAGCACGTTGGCGTACTGGTCGGCGGTCCGATTGACCTCCATGGATCCGCCACGCGCGGTGAACTCCTCGTGCAGCCGATCCAGCACCTCGGGCAGTGGCGTGGTCTCGGCGGACGTCGTGAACAGGTCGACGTCGACCGTCTCGCGGGGGATGAGGCCGTGCTCGATCAAGGCGCTGGCGCCAGCGAGGACGTAGCCGGTCCCGGCCAGTGACTCCAGTGCGGTACGGGCCGTGGCCCGTCTAGCGTCGGCGTCGACCATCAGCGCCCCGAAGGGCCGCGAGGTGAGGGTGCTGGGCGTGCCACGTCTCGACGACTCGCTGATCCAGGGGGAGCGTGGGCCACACCTCGAGTAGGAGTTCACGGTTGAGGTACCGGGCGATGTGCTCGGCAGAGCCGTTGGACAGCACCGACTGGTAGAACTCAGTGCGCGCCCCGTCAACGTCGAGGTCGAACCGGGGGCTACCGCTCCAAAACACCGACACCGGCAGCTCGACCACACCGTGCGCCGGCCCCTGCAGGACCTCGAGGGAATCGACCGTGAAGTACGGCTTGAGATCTCGGAATCTGACACGAGTATCACTGGTGGTCATCACGGCCTCCTTCCCGAGGGTGTACATCGAGTGTGGCACGACAGTGGTGCCCGCGCACCCCGCTGCGCCAGTGTTGGGCGTCAGAGGTGCGGCGCATATTGGCTGCCATGAGCAGCGATTACGCCGTGTACTTCGCGCATCAGACGGCCGTGTGGGCCGTTCATGGACTCACCATCAGGTACAGCCTCACGCTTGACGGGCCGACGGTGACGGCCACCCACTCCGACCTCGACAAGAGGCTGCCCGATTGGTCGATCCACATCGTCACCGGCGAGGAAGAGCTGCTCATTCGCTCCGCCGAATGGGTTGACCGGATCGACGATCTGCGGGCGCACGTACTCGGCTGGCTCGTGGCCCACATCGACCTCCGTGTCGCCAAGACGCGCCCGGGAGAGCGCCGCTACGACGAGGTGTGGATGGCAGCTTGGAGACAGGCCAACCCCGGTAGCCGGAGGGCCTGAATGGGAGAGAGCATGGCGGGCTGGTCGCGAGTAGCTACTACAGCTGGCTTGAGTCGTGATCCCTGTTCATTCCTACTTCAGGACCACCCGAGAGTTCTTCACTCTCGTGGAGGAGTTCTAGCTGTCGCTGTTCCCTAGCTCTTCCATGAAGTGGTTGTACTCGTTGAGCTCTGCCTGTCTGGTCTTGATGTCGTGATGCCAGTAGCGCTCTTTCAGTACGGGCAACATCTCCTGCAGAGCGGCGCGGAGGTAGAACCCACGTGAGCGTCCTGTGTGGCGCGCGAGCGCATCAAGCTCGTGCACAAGTTCATCGTCCATGCGTGCAGAGACGACCTTGTAGCCGACGCGAGGGATCCCGTTACGGTGATCGCGATGGGGGTCGAAGCTGTTCTGGTTTGGCGACATGTAGACAATGTTTACACATGGCCGCGCCCATCGGAGAGTCGGCTTCTTGAGCTGCTGCCTGTTGGTCGTGCGACCCCTGGACGGGGTCGCCTGTGACGCGCTTCGCGCATCACGGCGGGTCTCGTGCCCGACTCCCGGCGTTCGCTTTGGGGAGTCGTCGGGCACGAGACCCGCCCCTGGTTTCTAGCGCGCTGTGTCCTCCTCTGTCGGTGCGCTAGAAACCGATGCAAGGTATGATTGTGCGTGACACAACGGGGCGTACCGTTCGTTCCTCACTGCCCCGTGGTGTCCCACACAATCGACCTTGCTCCTACGCGGAGAGCGAGCGACCGGAGGTCGCGGTCCTCGCCAGGGCTCGGACGAAAGGGGATCCACGGTGCCGACCGGCCCTCATCCCGAGCGCGCCGAACCGGCGCGCGGCAACGCGTCGACGACGGCAGGCGGGCAGCCGGCATCTGGCGAGCAGGAGCTGCCGGACTGGTTGCGAGATGCGATCGCGCAGTCGAACCGCGAGGCGCGGCGCGAGCAGGCGGATCCCTCGCCGCGCAAGAGTGCGGGTCGCCCCGCGAGAGGTGATGCGAAGCGGACGCATCGAGTGGGAATCTCGCTAAGCGCAGACGAGCTCGAGGTCTGGCAGCACTTGGCCCAGACCGCCGGTAGGGGCTCGGTCGCGCGGTGGGCACGAGAGCGCGTGACGAGCTCGATTGCGCTGCATGAGCTCGGGCACAGCGATGTAGGCGGAGAGGTCGCCGGGTTGCGCACGGACCTGGGCCGGGTGGGCAACAACCTGAACCAGATTGCGCGCGCACTGAACACTGCTGAACGCGGCGGGGCTGACGGGCCGACAAGTGATGAGGTGTTCGCGGTAGTTGCTGCCGCTCGGGAACAGTTAGCGGAGATTCGTGAGTGGACGAGGGGGCAGTCGTGATCGCGAAGATCACCCGGGGGCAGCGCGTGGGGGACATCGCCGCGTACCTGCATGGGCCGGGTAAGGCGAACGAGCACCAGTACCTGCGCGACGGGCGCCGGCACTCCGGAGGAATGGTGATCGCCTCGAACATCGGCGCCGAGGGCGCGACCGACCCCGCGGAGTGGGCCGCGGACCTACGGCACACGCAAAAGCAGCGCCCGGACATCACCAAGCCAATCTGGCAGGCATCACTGCGCGCCGCTCCAGGGGATCGGAGCATGGATGATCGTGAGTGGTCCGATATCGCTTCGCGTTTCATGGACGAGATGGGGGTGGGGGAGCATCCATGGGTTGCGGTCCGTCACGGTGAGGACCACATCCATGTGGTCGTTACCCGTGTCAACGACACCGGTGAGGTCTGGCACGGACGCAATGACCGCCGACAAGCACAGGCCGCATGCACACGCATCGAGAAGCAGCACGAGTTGGAGCAGGCTCCTCGACGTCGTGTGCAGTCGAAGAAGACCATCGCTGAGCAGCGTGGTGAACATCGTGAGGCTGCGGCGGTGTCACCTGAGCAGCGTCGGCTGCGGCGCAGCGTCCGTCAGTTCACCCAGAACCAATGGGATGCTCTGGAACCGGAGCTACAGGGCGTCATGCGCACGACCCGCCCCGAACGAGTCCCTGGCGCATATGTACGGCCTCGAGCAGATGTGCAGCCCTCGGACACCGTGAATCAGCGCGGCCGACGAGATCCGGCCAGGACGTATCGGCAGCAGGTGAAGCCGGCCCGTGAAGGTTCAGACCGAGAACACGGGCGTTGAGCTGCCGCGAATGCTCCGCATCCTTGCCCTCGAGGCGGAACTGGCGGGGCCGACGGACTACCTCCCGTAGCCGTGTTCGCGGCGCTGCCCCTCCCCGCGGGAGCGGTCGAGGTGGCTTCGTTCGCTGGCAGTGCCGGGGCGACGTGCCGCGGAGATCGAGGCCGTAGGCGTCCTCGTGTAGTACTGCGTGCCGCTGAGACGTTCGAGGAGTGCCTCGCGTAGGTAGGGCATTGCCAGCTCGACGTATCCACGTTGGGTGGGGCGGATCATCTCGTCGTTGATCAACCGGTCACGGTAGACGCTTTGGTACCCCGGACTTTTACCGAGCCGCTGCTCGATATCAGCCACTCGTGTGGGGCCGTCGTCATCGAGCATCGCCTCGAGATACGCCAGCTTCCCCGGGCTGAGATCTCGCAGTGCGGGCTGGTGAACGTCGCGGATCATCTGCCCGATGCTCTCGCGCCGCACCGCCGTGACGTCCTCGAGTTCGATGGTCGGGGCGTCCTTAGCCTGGATCCACCGATTAGATAAGCGATGTGCAGTTGCGACGCTGAGGAATCGATGGTGCGCGGTTGAGCGTTTTGGGGTCGTTGATGTCTCCCGGCCTGGCACCGGTTGTGTCCACTGATGGGTTTCCGAGCATTCCTTTCTGCTGCTCGGCCGGGCGCCCCTTTTCGGGCTGGGTGGTCACGGTGTGGCCAGCTGTGGTGGGCTCAGCGTGTTGTGCCATAGCCGGTCAAAGGCGGTGGCCCATTTCCAGTGCGTAGGTAAATGCAGGATCAGTTTGCGAGCCCGATGCGCAATCCGGGCGGGAATATTGACCAGTTTCTGGCGCAGGCTGACCGTTCTGGCATTGACCAGCTTGCCACCGGCAACAC
>NZ_JBQSWK010000060.1:0-12879 GCF_052377065.1 Brachybacterium sp. AOP42-C2-15 | reverse complement strand
AGCGACCGAGGATCCCAGTTCCGAGCACGCTCGTTCGTGCACGCCCTGAACCGGCATCACCTCATCGGATCAATGGGAAAAGTCGGCGCCGCCGGCGACAACGCCGCGATGGAATCCTTCTTCGCGTTGCTGCAGAAGAACGTCCTGGACCGCAAGCGGTGGCGGACGCGAGAAGAGCTCCGGATCGCGATCATCACCTGGATCGAGCGGACGTACCACCGACGCCGCCGCCAGGCCCGTCTGGGCCGGTTGACCCCCATCGAATACGAGACCATCATGAATCCCGCCGTGGACCTCGCGGCCTGACACCCAACTGTCACCTGATCGTGCGGCAGTCCCTCCTCGCCTCACTTCTCGATCGTCCAGCGCTGACAGGGCGCGGTGGTATTCCGACCGGCTCATCTAAGAGCCGTTCCGTTGCCGCAGCGGCGCGAGCAGGCGACCGGCGACGCTCCGAAGACCGACGACGACACCCTGCTCCTTGAAGACCGCACGCGTCCGCAACGCGGCGTAGAGGCGCTCATGACGTCGCACGAGCGTGGTCATCCGCTCGTGGAAGTACTCCCAATCCCCCAGCTCGACGGCGCGCGCGTAGTGGATGTGGCTCTGCTCGGCCATCTCGGTGCGCGATCGCTGGATCCTGCGGCGCAGCCGCGTGGTGCTGCCGACGGCTTCGTAGCGCTTGCTCGGGCGCCATCGGCCCGCAGCGTCCGCCCGGGCGAGCCGGTAGCCGATCTCGTCACGGGTGTGTCGCACGAGCCCGCGCTGCGAGCGGTGCACCTTCTCGGGCACGGTCGCCTCCAATGACAGGCGGCCCTCGGCGATCGCCGCGTTCACGATCTCCGCGATCCGCGCGTCACGCACGATGACGACGTTCGTTCCGTTCGGGTCGCCGTCGTACTCGGGGAGCCAGGCGTCGCCGACGACGACGTCGGCCGTCTCGTTGAACGCGTCGTCGGTGAAGTCCGAGAACTTCGCCTTGAAGAAGCCGAGGCCCCAGTCGCTGCCGAACAGCTCGTCCTGCCGCTTCACGATGGTGACCTCGTCACCGTCGATCAGGCCGGTCATCTCCATGCGATAGTCCCAGGCGCGACCCTCGGGGACCTTCACGCGGAAGTCGAACGCCCGTAGGTCTCCGGGCTTGATGCCGCACTGCCAGGCGAAGCTCTCGGCGTACTTCGTCGACTTCTGGTGTCCGCAGACGAGGCCGACGGTGAACGCCAGCCGCTCGCCGATCTGCGCATCCGCCGCTGCGAGCAGACGGAGCTCGAAGATCACGCTCGGGATGCCGACGACCGCATAGCGTCCCGGCTGCTCGCGCATCGTGCGCAGCACGCCGTCGAGCTGGACCGGGTAGTACCGCGACTTCGAGCCCGCCGCGACGTCGTCGGGCGAGGAGGAGACGGTGAAGTCGAAGAGCACGTCGGCGCCGTCGGCCGTGGGCGCCACATGGATCACGTGGTCGACGTCGCCGGTGCGCAGCAGCTCGCTGAGGATCCAGCTGCCGAATCCGCCGGAGCTGCCGTCGCGGCGGTAGTCGCCTTCCGCCACGAACCCGACGTAGAGGTCGTGGAAGTGGCCCACCACCGGGTCGTATGCGATCCCCGGCTGCGCGCCGAACAGCTCGGCGGCGATCATGCTCTCGTCGCCGACCTTGGACGACGACATCGCCGACACGGACTGCATCCGGTCCCGCTCCTCGGCGGTCGGGGTGCCGACGAACCGCGTCTCGTAGAGGCCGACGTCGTTGAGCACCGTGCGCGCGCTCGCGCTCGCCGCCGACAGCGCACCGCTGCCCACGTCGTAGCCGCCCGTCAGGATCGCGTCGAGATCTCCTGTGCTCCCGCCTGCGGCCGATGGACTGCCTCGGTGGTCACGCGACATGCTCGCCCTCCAGCTCGCGCTTGAGCCGGGAGAAGTAGTTCTGCTCGAAGTGCCTCGGCAGCGTCGGGAACGAATCCGAACGGTAGAACTCGGCGGCTCGCGCGACGGCATCGTCGATGTTCTCGGCGAAGACGATGTGCTGGCCGAACAGGTCGGTGGGGAACCAGCTGATGCCCGAGCTGAGCTTGTGGTCGGTGGTGCCGAGCGCCACGACCGGAGTGCCGGCGATGAGCGAGAAGATCACGCCGTGATAGCGATCGGTGACGGTGACCCGGTGCTGGCTGAACCTACGCCACTCCGCGTTCAGGACCTGATTCAACCGAAGACGGATGTGTACCGGCGACAGGTCGGAGTTCGTGTCGGTGACCGTTGTCGGACCGATCTCCGAGAGTCTGCGCTCGAGCTCGGCCACCTGGCCGCCGGCGACATAGACCGACTCGACATCGCGGCGCAGGCACAGCTGGATGCCGTCGCGCTCCGCGGCGCTCGGAACCGGTGTCGCGCCGATCCGGCGGGTCACGATGTCGGGGTACAGCAGCAGACGGCATCCGGAGAACTCGCGCTGAGCGGTCTCGTACGACGACGTGTCCCGGCACAGGAGCGTGACGCGACCGTGCCCGTTGAAGGAGCCAGCGACCTCGCGCAGCGCCGCCGGGTCCTTGAAGTGGATGGTCTGCGGCAGCGCGACGATGTCGTTGTCGCGGATGTGCTCGACGACGGCGAGCTGCAGCCCGATCTCGATCGGGTACAGGTCGGTGACGTGATAGCCGCTGTGCAGGAAGACGAGGTCGCGCGCCTGGATGTCACCGGCGATGCGACGGATCAGGGCGTAGTCGTCTCGCGAGGCCGAGCGCGAATCGAGGATCGCCACGTCGTAGCCCGGATAGTTCGACTGGATCCATTCCCGCGAGACCAGCGACTGCGCGTGATCGCCGAGGTTCTCGTGGAACGGCGAGCCGATGAGGTACGCGAGGGGGCGCCCCTTCCGCCGGCGCACGGCGTTGCGCGCCGTGACGTAGAACGCCGCCGTCCTCGCGCGTTGACGCAGTCGGGCGCTTCTGGCACGCAATCCCATCGATGAATTCCCTTCCGCCGTTCCACCGCTGTTCCACTGCTATCCCCCAGTGCAGGGGTGTGCTTCTGCCGAAATCACCGAACTCCAAGACGATCGTCCTGAAAGCGCCTCGGGCACGGCCCGATGCTACGGGTTACGGGGGCGGCGACGACGTCACGCCGAGTTCTCGAGACCGCGCACCGTCCACCTGCGCGTCGACGATCGCCCAGGCCGATTCCATCGCTCATCGCAACGCCCCGAGGCGAAGGCACATGGTGCGGCACCGCCTCCGGCATCGGAACGGTGAAGAGCGCAGACGGCCTGCTCGACACCGAATGCGTCGTCAACGTCATCTTCCGAACCGGCCGTCTCCGGAATCCGTCACGGTCATCAGCCGACCCACCCACGGGCACGGAAGAGCGCATCGACGCGCTCCCACATGCCGCGGTAGGTAAATCTCTCGCGAACATCCGCTTGCGCCGCCGCGCCGATCGATCGACGCAGCTCCGGCTGAGCCATCGCCGATGACAGTCCGCGGCGCCACGCGTCGACGTCTCCGACCGGAAGCATCAGGGCGGTCGATACGGAGAAGTACTCGCCCAGCGCTCGAGTGTCCGACAGCGCGACGCAGGCCCCCGTCGCGGCGGACACCAGAGCGACCGTCTGGCCGGAGGGGTATTCCATGGAATGTGTCGTCACCGCCACGAGACGGTCAAGTCCCAGGAAGTGGTGTAGCGATCCTTCGATGAGGGGTCAGGCTGTCAGCGCGGGCAGGGCATCGGTGTTCACCTCGTTCACGGGGCTGGTGGTGAGGGAGAGGCGGCAGCGGGCGAGGACGTCAAGGCCGAGATAGCGGCGTCCTTCGGCCCATTCGTCGGTCTGCTCGGCCAGGACCGCGCCGACGAGCCGGATGATCGCCTCGCGAGAGGGGAAGATGCCGACGGAGTCCGTGCGGCGACGGATCTCCTTGTTCAGCCGTTCGGTGGGGTGGGGGCACCTCCCGCTTGCGGGGGATTCGACCAGATCTGGACCCATACGTCCTTGGGGAACGTGGTGAATGCGAGCAGATCTGCTCGAGCGGCGTCGAGGTGTTCGGCCACGGCCGGGAGCTTCTCACCGACGTAGTCCAGCAACCGCTCGAACTGGGCGTTCACGGCGGCGGCGTCGGGCTGGTCATAGACGCTGTGCAGCATCGCTTTCACCGCTGGCCACATGCTCTTGGGCGTCACGGCCATGAGGTTCGCGGCGTAGTGGGTGCGGCACCGCTGCCAGGCCGCCCCGGGCAGGTGCGCAGCGATCGCTTCGACCAGTCCCGCATGCGCATCGGAGGTCACCAGGCGGACCCCGGCGAGGCCGCGGGCGACGAGGTCAGCGTAGAAGCCGTTCCACGCAGCGCCGGTCTCGGAGGTGGCCACCCGCATGCCGAGGACCTCGCGGTGCCCGTCGCCGTTCACGCCGGTGGCCAGCAGGACGACGGCGTTGATCACGCGCCCACCCTCACGGACCTTCATCGTCAGGGCGTCGGCAGAGACGAACGTGAAGGGGCCGGCCTCGTCCAGGGGACGGTGGCGGAACTGCTCGACGTGCTCGTCTAACGACTCCGCCATCCTGCTGACCTGCGACTTCGAAAGACTGTTGATGCCCAGAGTCTTCACGAGCTTATCCATGCGACGGGTGGAGACACCGGCGAGATAGCAGTCCGCGACGACCGTGATCAGGGCGGACTCGGCGCGCTTGCGCCGCTCGAGCAGCCACTCAGGGAAGTAGGTGCCGGTGCGGAGCTTAGGAACGGCGACGTCGATCGTGCCGATGCGAGTGTCGAGGTCGCGGTGGCGGTAGCCGTTGCGCTGCGCAGACCGGATAGCGCTGGGCCGGCCGTACTCCGCGCCGGCAACGGCATCAGCGTCCGCGGAGAGCAGCGTGTTGACCACGTCTTGGAGCAGGCTGCGCATCAGATCCGGGGAAGCTTCGGCCAAGGCTTCACCGAGCAGGCCGGAAGGGTCGACAATGTGGGGAGCGGTCATCGTGATGACTCCGTTCGAGAGTGCTGTGGAAGGTTCACTCGAAGGATCACACGGTGGCCGCGTCCCCGTCCGGGACGATCACGGCAGCCACCGCGCTACACCACTATCGGGGACTCAACTAAGAAAATCGAGGCCCGGCGCAGGATCTCATTGTCCTCCCGCAACCGTTTGACCTCGGCTTTCAGCCGCTTGACCTCGGCAGATTCCTCGCTGGTAGTGCCAGGCCGGGTTCCGTCGTCGACCTCAGCCTGGGCCAGCCAGCGCCGCACGGACTCCCGCGAGACACCTTCCTGGCGGGCGACCGCAGCCGTCGCCGCGGTCAGGGTGGGGTACTCCTGCTGGTGCTCGCGCACGAGCCGCACGCACCTCGCGCGCAGCTGGGGATCGGTCTTCTTCGGCATGCTGTCCATCCTCTCGGGCTCAAACAGCAACGGCATCAAACCTGGGCCGATTCAGATCTCCTCTCAGCCTTCGCGGACCCATCCGCGGGAGCGGAACAGCACATCCACATGACGCCACATGGACTCATAGGTGAAGTGAGCGTGCACATGGTCGCAGGCAGCGCTCCCCAGTCGTTCGCGCACCGCCGGATCTCCAGCGGCGCGAAGAAGCCCTGCACGCCATGCTCGCGGGTCATGGGCGGGTAGCAGCAGAGCAGTCGCGGGAGAGAAGTACTCAAGAAGCGCAGGTGTCGAGGTCAGTGCGATGCACGCTCCGGTTGCTGCTGCCTCCAGCGCGACTGTCTGTCCGGACGGGTACGCCATCTCCGACGTCGGCACGGCCACGATGCCCGCCCGGGAGATGACGGCACGATATTCGTCATAGGGCACGACTCCGTGGAACGTCACGTTCTCGGGCAAGCGGCTGGCAGCGATGTTCCCCTCACTGCAGTAGAGATCGACATGCAGGTCAGTGCCCTGCACCGCCTCGAAGAGCGTGGTGTAGTCCCTTCCCCGATCGAACCCGACAGCCACGATGCTGCTGTCCCTGGTCCCGAAGTCCACCGGAGGGTGCTGCTGCGGGGCGAATCCGAAGGGGATGGCCTCCACGGACCCCTCATGGAATCCTGCGTCAATCAGCACATCGATCTGGTTGGCGCTGAACACCATCGTGAGGTCCACCCCGCGGTAGCGCCCTGCCAGTCGACGTCTCTCCGTGGCGGGCAGCCGTCGGAGGTCATCGGCGAGCCAGCATGCGATCATCGCCAACGGAGTCGTTGCGAAGGGGCGGATGCGTCGCGCTCTCAGGGCGGAGGGGAGCTGCGCATGGCTCTCGAGGAAGGCCAGGACCACATCGGCGTCGCGGACCAGTTGCATCGACCGAAGCACATGTTCGGACGGTACACCGGTCCTGTGTTCGATCACATCGCGGAGTTTGCGGTGCCAGGCATGGCGGGCAGGGCTTGCCTGGGTCAGTACGTAGCCGAGCCCCTCCAGCAGATCGATGCCGTAGGGGCCATCAGCCGCTCGCGTGTCGGATATGACGGCGATCCGGGTCCTCACACACCCCTCCCTCTTCCGCTTCACCTGCAGTGGCTACGCGCTGAGTGATCCCAGTTGGACCAGGCGATCGAACTCCGGTTGGCGGGCGACGAGCTCCCGCATCGAGCCGCGGTCCTTCAACCTACCGCCGGAGAAGAAGAGGATCTCGTCGGCGTTCTTGACGGTCGACAATCGGTGAGCGATCACCAGGACGGTGACATGGCCCTTCAGAGCATCGATGGTCCGCGTGATCTCGTACTCGGTCTCGTTGTCCAGGGAGCTGGTCGCCTCGTCCAGGATCAGAACTCGCGGCTCCGCATAGAGGGCTCGCGCGATGCCGATCCGCTGGACCTGTCCGCCGGAGAGCCGAGCACCGCCGTCGCCGACCCAGTTGTCCAGGCCCTTAGGGAGTTCGGTGATGAGATCATCCAGTCGTGCGCGCCGCACGACCTCCTCGAGCAGCCCGGCATCGACCTGCTCCGGCGGTTGGCCGAAGGTGATCAGGTCACGAATGGGGGCGTCCCACAGATACACCCGTTGGGAGACGACTGCCAGTTCGCTCATCCAGCGACGCGGCTCCTCCGCAACGGAGAGGTCGCCCACGGTGATGGTCCCGGTGGTGGGTCGGATGAGGCCTGTCAGCAGGTCCGCGAAGGTCGTCTTCCCCGCTCCTGAGGAACCGACCAGTGCCACGGTGGATCCGCGGCGGATGGTGACATCTACTCCCTGGAGCACATCGTGGGTGCCGTCCGGGTACCGGTAGGAGAGGTCCTGGACGACGATGTCCTCGGACGGGACGAACTGCCTCGGCTCGTCCTCGTCATCGTCCACGACGGATCGGTCCCCGGCGAGCTCCAGGATCTGCTCGACGACGAACTCCAGGCTGGGCCGGCCGGTGCGGACCCCGTTGAGGGTCGCGACGAACCGGTTCAACGCCGGGATGATGCGCATCGTCGCGGCCGCGAACACTGCGAGCAGGCCGAACGCCACCGACGGCTCGCGCAGGGCGAAGAGAGTCATCGCTACGACGATGATGCCCGTGATCATCACGATCTCGAGCACGTGCTTGGGCAGCTCTCCGAGGATTCCCTGCGTACGCACCACTCTGGCGTACTCCGATCGGTTCTCCCGGTACTGCTGTATGAACATCTCCTCGCGTCGGAAGATCCGGGTCTCCCGGAACCCTTCGATAGCAGGATTGAGCTGTCGCCACGACGCCTTGTTCAGCTCCAGGGCCTGCATACCGAGTCGGCGGGCGTGGGGCCTCAGCACGCGGGCAAGCAGGAGGGCTGCCCCACCGAAGAGCACGGCCACCACCACGGTGACCTCCGGAGCGAGCACGGCCAACAGGATCAGCAGCGTGACCATCATGATGAGGTCGGTGATGATGCTGACGTACCCGAGCAGGACAGCACCCAACGTCGTAGGGACTGAATCCGAGATGGCCTGGAGGATCGTGGCGCGCGATCGCCGCCGGTGCTGCTCGTAATCCGCGCGCACATACCGGCTGAGTATCTCGGACTGCGCCGCGGCCATGGCGGACTTGGTGATCCCCAGACTCCACCAGCGGATCAGCACGAGTGCCACGTTCTTCACCAGGAAAGCGGACCCGATCAGCAGACCCATGCCGATCAGCAGATCCTGCCGATCGTCCGTGCCGAGCACGGGCACCAGATAGTCCTGCACGACAGGTGGCAGCGCATCGGAGGTGAGCAGCTGGATCAGGGGAAGCATGCCCGCCACCGCGGCCATGTCCAGCGCCGAGACGACGATCGCGCTGATGAGCACGAGCAGCAGCCTGTTCCTCATGGGCCACGGCACGAGGGTCATCACCAGTCGCAGTCGCCTGTAGTCCGACCAGATCGCCGCTTCCCGGCGAATCCGCTTCATATCCTCACCTCATGCCAGTGCGACGTCGATGCGACAAGCCACTTGGCGAACATGCGCTGGCCACCCTGAACTAGTCTATGGACATGATAAGCCGGGACCGCCATCACCGGCCGGGCGCGGGTGCACGGCACCGGGGCGGCTCAGCCGTGATCGTCACACCGTGGGATCCTGCGTCCGGGCGTGCCTGGTCCGGCGTCATACCTCCCATGGTCTCTGCGCTTCGGTCGGCTCTGCAGGAGATCGAGGTGATCAGTGCACACGCTGAACCGGTCGCCCTCGCGGACAAGGCGGCGTGCAGGATCGCCGGCACAGTCGGTCGTCTCCACCTGCCGGACTGGTCCGCACCGACTGCGGTGCCCCGCGCACTGCGCATCCGCCGGCTCATCGCCCAGTTCCCCCCTGGGACACCGGTCATCTCCCTTGCCGGTACCCCTCTGCTGGCAGCGGTGCCCCTCGCCTACCCGATCATCCAGGTGACCGATACGTCCTTCGCCGCACTCGCTGCCGAGTACCCGGCGTTCCAGCGGCTCTCCCGGCTGACCCGAGCCCAGGCCACGGTCTTGGAGGGCCGGGTCGCCGCCCGGACTGCCCGGTTCGCCGTCGCAACCGAATGGAGCCGGCAGGCCGTCCACCGCGATATGCGCGTTCCGCTGTCCAGGATCCAGGTGATCCCCTTCGGTCCGGCGATCGACGGACGCCACGCATCGGCGCAACTGCGGAGCGAACGCTCCGCTCCCCCTCCCTGGAAGATCCTCCTGGTCGCCTCGGACTGGGAGAGGAAGGGCGGCGACCTCGCAGTCGCCGCCGTGGCAGAGCTCCGCCGCCGAGGCCACCAGGTGAGGCTGACCGTCGTCGGCGGGCTGGAGCCGCGCTCTCTGCCTTCGTGGGTCGAAAGGACGGGCCGGCTGCAGCAGGCCGAACTCAGTGAGCTGTACCGTACGCATCACATACTGCTGGAACCAGCGCGCGCGGCCGCCGGTGGAGTGCTGATCACCGATGCGCTGTCGCATGGGCTGCCGGTGCTCACCCATGCCGTGGGAGGAGCGACGACGTTGGTTCAGGATGGCCGGACAGGCTGGGTGGCGGAGCCGAGCTCTTCCGCCGATCATCTTGTGAACGTGTTCGAGCAACGAGTGCTCAACGCAGACCTACCGGCGTTCTCCGCAGCAGCCGTCACGTGGGCCCGCCGCGAGGCATCCTGGGCGACCTGGGGCACCGCGGTGGCCGAGCTGGCCGCATCCCTGCAGCGCCCGTGTGACGCCGGTGAAGGGGGGAGGAGCAGTGAGAACGATCGAGACACTGCGTGAAGCGAAGCATCGGGCGTTCCTCGCCCGGAAGCGGGTGCGCAGAATGCGAGCTCGGGTCGCACTGCGTGCGCATGACCGGCAAGGGGCTCGGAACGAAGCAGCGAACCCTTTCCGCTACCGCGACGGGATGTTCCCCCACACGTTCCTCAGCCGCGAGACTCCTCGGATCGAAGACGTGGATCCCGCCCCCCGCATCCTCTGGGCGATCTGGCTGGGACCCGACCCCCGACCCCGGCGCGCCGCGTCCCTCCAGGCACTGCGAGATCAACCTGACCTCGACGTGCGCCTGATCCGTGAACCCGCATCCCTGGAGCTCGCAGGCCACCCGTTCCATCCCGCGTACCATCACTTGCACGTCGTGCACAGGTCCGATTACCTCCGGGCCTACGCGATGCACCATTACGGGGGCGCCTACTGCGATGTGAAGCCTCTGACCTCCACCGTGCGGGCAGTCATCGACGACCTGAACTCCGACGACGACGCCTGGGCGATCGACTATCGGGAAGTCACCTCCACCTACGTCGGTGACCTCCCCCACGAACTGGGTGGGTATCTCAAGGCCCATTACCGCGCGGTGCTCGGACCGTCCGCTTTCGCGTTCCGTCCGCGGTCCGCCTTCACGACCGAATGGATGCGTGAGCTGCATGCGCGTCTGGACTATTACCACGAACCCCTCCAGGAGGCTCAGGCCGCGGGCTGCGACCCATACGCCGCTCCACCGCAGTACCCGATCCGCTGGTCCGAGATCCTGGCCGACATCACACAGCCCCTGTGCCTGAAGCATCAGGCGCACGTACGGTTCACCGACAGGATCCGTCCCATGCTGAAGGACTACCGATGACCTCGCGCATCCTCCAGATCGCACCGTCCGTGCCGCATGCAGCGGTCCCGCACGCCGGCGGGAGGTTCCAGCTGCAGGTGGTTCAGGCTCAGCAGGAGGCCGGCGCCCACGTGATGCTCCTGGTACCGAGCTACCCCGCGACCAGGCGCGACATCCCCCGGGCACCCGAGTGGCTGCGTGTCGTTGATCCGGAGCGAGGCCTCGAGCACGGTGTGGTCGTCTCCCTCCTGCTGCGCGCCTCCCATCGACTCCTCGCCCTGGCCGCTCGGAGCCCCTTGCCATGGCTCCACCCGCCGTTCATCGCATCGCTGCTTCTCTCCTCCCGTGTACGCCGGCTGCTGCGCGGAGCGGATGTGATAGACCTCCAGTGGTACGAGATGGTGACCCTCGCCCCCCTGATCCGAGCGATCGCCGGCCGCAGGCCCCGCCTCATCGGGACCTTCCACGATGTGATGAGCCAGCGCATGTCCCGCAGAGCGGAGTTCGAGAGCGCTCCGGAGGAGTCCCGGAGATTCCAGCGCCTCGCGCAGCAGCACCGGCGCCTGGAGAAGTTCCTGGCGCGGTGGCTGGACACATGCCTCGTTCTCTCCTCGAAGGACGCGGATCTGCTCATCGACTCAGGGATCCCGCCGTACAAGGTGCAGGTGGTGAACCCGCTCGTGCAGGTGCCCGCGTCGGCCACCGACACGCCACCTCCCTCGCCACGCACGGACAAGGTGCTCGTCGTCGGCTTCCTGATGAGGCACGAGAACATCGATGCGGCCCAATGGGTGATCAGCGAGATGTGGCCGACGGTCCTGGCCGCCGTTCCGGGAGCCGAGCTCCACGTGATCGGGGACGAGGCACCCGACCGTCTGAACGACCTGGCGAAGAATGCCCCCCGCGTCGTCATGCGCGGGTACGTGGATGACCTCTGGACCGAGTACCGACAGGCAGCATGCAATGTCGTCGCGCTGCGCGATGGAGCGGGAGTCAAGTTCAAGACGATCGAGTCGATCATCGCGGGAGTTCCCACGGTGGCCACACCGATCGGAGCTGAAGGCGTGGCAGATCCCTCGTCCTTCGTCACCATCAGCGAGGACCCGGCGGAACTCGCCCAAGGAATCATCGCAGCCCTGACCGACCCCCGGGAGGCTGAGCACGCCCGGGACTCAGCACGGCGCATCACGGATCGTCACGGCGCGACCGCGTTCAGCCGTACGATCCGACGGATCTACCTGGAGGATCCCGCTCGGCCAGCCCCGGGTGGCACCTCATCATGAGTGCGGAGGCCAGCAGGGCCGGCTCAGCACCACCGGCCGTCAGCGTCGTCATCCCGGCGTTCAACGCGGCACGCACGATCGCCACCCAGCTCGAGGCCCTGACCGGACAGGAGGACGCCCCCGAGTTCGAGGTGGTCGTGGCCGACAACCGCTCCACTGATGACACGGCAGAGGTCGCGGAACGGTTCGCGGGGCAGTTGGAGCTCAGGGTCGTCGCTGCGTTCGCGTACCAGGGGGTCAACTGCGCCCGTAACACGGGAATCGCAGCCGCAAAGGCCGAATGCATCGTGCTGATCGATGCGGACGACGTCGTGGGGCCCCGATTCCTTGCCGAGATCACGGCGCCGTTCGACGACGACCCGCGTCTGGGCATCGTGGGGGGTGCAGGTGATTCCGGGAACGGCCCGGAGACCGAGCTGCGTATATGCCAGGGTCACCTCGGCTATGTGCTCGGCGCGGCCCTTGCCGTGCGCCGGGAGGTCTTCGATGCTGTCGGTGGATTCGACCCACATTTCGTGGGAGGGCACGACGAGGTCGACTTCTGCTGGCGGGCACAGCACGCGGGGTACGGGATCACCGTGGCACCGGAGGCGGTCTTCACCTATGTCCAACGTGCTGACGATCGAGCTGCGTTCCACCAGTACCGCAGGTACGGATTCACGTACGCCCAGCTCTACGCGAAGCACCGCCACCGTGGGATCACCGGGGGAAGTCTCAGATCAGAGATGCACCTGCTGCGTGGGACGCTGCGGGACCTGCCGCGTTTCGTAAGAGCGCGCGGCGCTGAGCGTGCAGCGATGGCACGAGGGTTCGGATGGACACTCGGCCGATGGACCGGGGACTTGCGGTTCCGTGTCCTCGCTCCTCGGTGAGGGACCGCGCATCCGCTCGAGCATCCCTTCATCACGGCGCAGCGTCGCCGGAGGCGCCACCGCGAGATCCGCGTCGCCCACGTCTCCTGGCCCGGCTGAGAACCGACCGCAGTCGGCGGCGAGTGCGTGACGCCGCGTTGTCGAAGCGTCCGTACAGGCGGTCGTACCGGCGTACAACGGTTCGCAGCCGAAAGATCTCCGCCCAGAGCACATCCATGTTCTGCAAGTACAGGTCGGGACTGTTGCGGCTGATCCTCCCATAGG
>NZ_JBQSWK010000059.1:0-13433 GCF_052377065.1 Brachybacterium sp. AOP42-C2-15 | reverse complement strand
GCAGAGGGTCGGTCGCACGATGGGCGAGGGAGCGCGTGATGAGCTCGCTCGCCTTGCGCGAACTCGGGCACAGTGAACTCGGCGGTGAGGTCGCCGGGTTGCGCGCCGACCTCGGTCGCGTGGGCAACAACCTCAACCAGATCGCGCGCGCACTAAACGTCGCCGAGCGCGGGGGCCCCGAGGGGCCAAGCACTGCCGAGCTACTCTCAGCCATCGAAGCCACCCGCGCGGAGCTCGCCGAGATCCGCGCATGGACCCGGAGAGCATCGTGATCGCCAAGATCACCCGGGGGGAACGCGTAGGAGACATCGCCGCGTACCTTCACGGCCCGGGGAAGAGCAACGAACACCAGTACGTCAAAGACGGGCAGCGCCACTCAGGAGGCATGGTGATCGCCTCGAACATCGGAGCGGAAGGAGCGACCGATCCCGCCCAATGGGTAGCCGACGTACGACACTCTCAGCGACAGCGCCCCGACATCACCAAGCCGATCTGGCAAGCCTCTCTCCGCGCCGCACCCGGAGATCGAGTGATGGGCGACCAAGAGTGGGCGGACATCGCCTCACGCTTCATGGACGACATGGGCGTAGGAGAGCACCCCTGGGTTGCCGTGCGTCACGGAAAGGACCACATCCACGTCGTCGTCTCGCGCGTCAACGACACCGGCGAGGTGTGGCACGGGCGCAATGATCGCCGGCAAGCACAGAGCGCCTGCACCCGCATCGAGAACCAACACGACCTTGAGCACGCGCCTCGGCGGCGAACCCAGCAGAAAAAGACCGTTACCCAGCAACGTCAGGAGTACCGCGAGGCCGCCGCCGTCACGCCCGAGCAGCGCCGCCTGCGGCGCCTCGTCAAGCAGTTCACTCCTGAGCAGTGGGAGGCCCTCGATCCTGAGGTGCAACGGGTGATGCGCATCAACAGCCGGGAACGTGTGCCAGGCGCACACGTCAGGCCGAGGGACACCCCGCAGGCCAGGAAGCCAAAACGGTCAACACCGGCATCTGATACCAGCACGACCTCCTACCGGCAACGCACAAACCCCCATACCCCCAACCGCAACGAACAGGGGTATGGCCGCTAGAAACCCTCGGCTCGCTCGACCGACAAGCGGAAGTGCGCCGCGCTGGGGCAACTGTCTTCGGTGCAGCAGACCCCGACCGAGTCGTCCCCGACGGCATGAGCACCCCATACCCCCAAAACCCCAATCGTCCATATGGGGATCTAGGGCTTTGATCGGTGTCGTGCCTGTTCAGGGGACAGCGAGAGGAGATCGAGCCAGAGTGCTCGACAGGGAGGAGCTCGCCTCTATCCATGTCGCTAGGTCAGGATCGATGTACCCAGCGAGCTCCTGAAGCTGTACCCGAAGTCGCTCGCAGGGGAGGTTCCAAATCCGGTGATGATGGCCGATGCGGTTACGGAGATCGCGGAGCGCCTCGAGCCGGTCAGCCACCAGTGCACGGTTACGACTCGGCGCGTGAGGGAACGCTCCGGCTAGATCAGGCCAGAGTGAAGACGCGAAGCGTTTGGAGACCAGTTGGTGCCACAGTCCGAGCGATGTCTCGGAGATGATCTGCCCGTGATCAAGCGGCTTGCCGTTGTCGTGGACCCGCTGCCGGGCGCGGTCGATGTCTCGATAGGGCTGCCGATGGCGCGGACGGGCGTTGATGAGGTCGCGACCAAGAGCGCCTGTCGGGTCATCCAGCCAGGAGCCAGGATGGCCAGCGCTCTGGTACCTCATCGTCATGCGCTCATCCAAAGCGTTGCGTACCGCCACCTCGAGATGTCCGAGGTCGGCGAAGAACGCGGCCGCGAGCTGACTGTTCCAGACGTACAGCGCGTGCGCGAGGTCGCGGTCCCCGCCGGCCGCCACGAGGTAGTGATGCAGACGGGCAGAGCTGAAGTGATGCTCAGCGACTTCGTAGCTGCCCTGCTTGCCCACGTCACACATCCCCAGTATCGTCTTCGGTAACACCCCGGAACCGTCCCTGTAACTCCCTTGGGAGTCGATCAGACGGCCGGGGTTTTGTCTTGCCTGTCGCACCGCTTTGGTTGCCAGTAGGCATGAGCGTACGTCGAGCTGTTAGGGCCTCTCAGCGGCGGGCCCACTCCTGAACTGCTTGGCGGATCGCTTCGGAGCGGTTCAAGTGCTCGCGCTCGGCGCGGGCCGTTAAAGCAGCAAGCTCCTCACCAGTGAACCGCACCGGTACCACCCGTGCCGGGGAGCTGCCCCGCGCAGGCCGGCCCCGCTTCTGCAGCTGCTTCACGGCGTAGCCAGCTTCAGCTTCATCGACCCATGCGTCGACCTGCTGTTCAGATACTGCATGGCCCCGAATCGCCCTCATGCCATTAGTGTAATACGTTAATAGAGCGGGTCCGGCTGCTGCCTACCGCCCATATGCACCAAAGACCCATATCCCCATCTCCCCATCCCCCCATCTGGGGGTTCGGGACGGGTCTCCGGTGGCTAGATGCGGGGTTATGGCCGGCGGTAGGCGCCGTATGCGCTCCATCCGTGCATGTAGGGCTGGAGGTCCTCGTGCTTTGCCTCGGTCACCTTCAGTTGGCGTAGCGCGCCGTTGAGTGGGTCGATGGAGATGGCGTGGTGACGGATCCAAGCGGCCCAGCCGCGCGCAGCCTCCTCGTCGCTGGGGCCGAGGGTGGTCGCATGCGCCTCAACGGAGTCTGCGTAGCTGCGCATCCGGGCCGCTTCGTCCGCGTGTGCCAGTTGTTGCTGTAGATGCTCGATGTTGCGCTGGTAAGCGAGCTGGACGAAGGCTTCTTGCTTGACCTCCTCCCATCTCTCTTCGCGGATCGCTCGGCGTCGCGTCTCTTCTTCCCGCTCCCAAGCGTCTTCGGCATCGGCAATGTCTAGGGTTCGCAGCACGGTGGGGAGCTGCTCGTCTAGCGTTTCGTTCTTGGTCTCTCGGGCGCTGGCGATCAGCTTTTCGCCCCAGCGGTCGTGGACGGTGAGCATCAAGCGACCAGAGCCCCCGAAGTGCCGGTTGGTGACCGTGCGCTGCTCCCGCGAGCCGTAGCCGTAGCCGTAGTCCTCGACGAATGCCCGTCCAGGTCGGCCCCTCTCGTCGAGCTCGTAGATCGTGACCACGACCTCTTGGGAGAGCGTGCTGATCAACAGATCAGGCGTTGCGTCCCGCCTGGAGCCACTGGGCCGTTGGGCCGGAACTTTCCACTGCCGTTCCTGCGCTGCGGTGACGAGCCCCTGCAAGATCCGAGCCGCCCGCGGGATCTGGGCTTTGGAGACGTTCTGGCGGTGGGCGCGGAAGGCCTCGACCGCGGCGTGCGGGGAGCGGAGCTGGCTCGGCACCCGGACCGCCGTCGTCGGGATCGTGGCGGGGATGTCGGGCTCGAGGTACGCGGTCACTCCCAACACGGGATCCATGCGGGTCGACTCATGTGCGAGACGCTGTCCTGATGGCAGTAGGCCTTGATCAGCAAGGAGACGCACGATCTGCGAGACGTCGAACTCACTGATTGCCGCGCCGAGATCGAGGCGGCCGCCGGCTGCGATCACGTCCGCTAGGGCGTGTCTCCTTAATGGTGGGTGAGGCTCGCGGGATGATGTCGGGGTGAGTGAGTCGAGGTTCGCGGTCCTGTCGGATCGGCAGTGGGAGCAGATCCAGCCGCATCTGCCCTCGAGCGATGGCCGGCGGGGGCGTCCTTTCCGGAACAGTCGCCAGATCGTCGAGGGCATCATCTACCGGTACCGCACCGGGATCCCCTGGCGGGATCTTCCGCGAGAGCGTTTCGGGCCGTGGCAGACGGTCTGGAAGCGACATCGCCGCTATGCCGCGGACGGCACTTGGGATCACGTCCTCCAGGAGCTCCTCGCCACGGCCGACGCGGCCGGGAAGATCTCCTGGGACGTGTCGGTCGACGCGACGATCACGCGTGCGCATCAGCACGCGAGCAACACGACCCGCCCCGAGCAGGACACGGGGGGCCGGAGCGAATCACAGGCCGCGCGGTGAGGACTTCGTCCACAGTCCTCTGGGTGGTGCGCGCGAACCTGCAGGTCACGGGATCGGTCGGTCGCGAGGAGGGCTGACGACGAAGATCCATGCCGTGGTCGATGGGAACGGACGTCCGCTGGCGGCGGTCGTCACGGGCGGGCAGCGCAACGATGGCGTCATGCTGATCGAGGTACTGGCCGAGATCAGGGTTCCTCGCCCGGGCCGGGGCCGGCCCCGCACTCGCCCCGACAAGGTCCTCGCCGATCGCGCCTACACCTCGAGGATCAACCGCAGGCACCTCGCCCGGCGCGGTATCACGGGCGTGATCCCGCAGAAGCGGGACGAGATCGCTTCCCGCCAGCGCAAAGGCTCCCGGGGCGGGCGGCCGCCTGGGTTCGACGCGGTCGCCTACAAGGGACGCAACGTCGTCGAGCGCTCCTTCGCTCTCGCGAAGCAGTGGCGAGGACTGGCCACCCGCTACGACAAGCTCGCGCTCACCTACCGCGCCGCCGTCGTCCTCGCGGCCTGCATCACCTGGACCAGGATTTAAGAGACATGCCCTAGCGAACAACCTCACTCCGTGGACGACGGAAGCGGCAACTCCGGGTGACCGAGATACCGGTACAGCGTAGACCGGCTGATGCCGTGCTCACGGGCGATTTGGGCTTTGGGGGTGCCGGCGAGGACGGCGTTGCGGACGGAGCGGATTTGGTCGCCCTCGAGGCTGCGGGGCCGGCCCTTGTAGACGCCGCGCTTCTTCGCGGCGGCGATGCCCTCGGCCTGGCGCTGACGGATGAGCTCGCGCTCGAACTGCGCGAAGGCGCCCATCATGTTGAGCTGAAACGCGGCCATCGGGTCCGCGTACCCGGGCTCGAAGGTGAGCCGCTCCTTGAGGAACTCGACGCTCGCGCCCTTCCGGGGCCGCTGCTCAGTGTGCTCGGCAGGGTCGCCGGTGATCTGCTGGACGATGTCGTTGAGGTCGATGACTGAGCGGGCAAGGCGGTCCATGGATGCGACGACGACGTGGTCGCCGCGGCGGACGTGTCGGATGAGCGCCTGTAGCTGCGGGCGGTCCGTCGCGCTCTTGCCGGACTGTCTCTCGGTGAAGATCTGGTCGCACTCCCCCACCGCCTCGCGCTGCCGTGCGAGGTTCTGGCCGGCCGACGACACCCGGAGATACGCAACGCGCTGCCCCGGGGCCCGATGTGTTCCATTCATGTCTAGGACCCTAGCCGAGACATGTGCCAAAACACGGGAATGGACCTTGTGGAACAGCGGCGATGTCTCGGTGCCGGCTGTCGCGTTTGGGTATACCCGAATGGGGCACGATGGCTTTAGTCGAGTGAGTGCATCTGCCGACCTTGGGGCCTACCTCGACCTCTCTCCCAGGACAAGGCTCGCCGGGCCCTCGCGCAGGCTCACAGCTGACCTCCACAACCGTCCGATACGCCTACCCCAGGGAGTGTTGCGTCCAACGGTTCTAGCGCCGCTGTCAGCGTGTTAGAGGTCCTGCTCAGACACCCGGTGTCCCGGGTAGATTCGCACTATGAGAACAGTGAGCAAGTTGACCGTCGTCGGCGCTGGAGCTGTCGGATCGAGCGTGGCCTACGCCGCGATGATTCGTGGGGCCGCCCGCCATATCGCTTTGTACGACATCGCTCCAGAGAAGACTCGCGCGGAGGTCCTGGACCTCGCCCACGGTGCGAAGTTCGTCGGCGCCACCGAGATCAGCGGTGGCAGCGACATCGCCGTCACGGCCGACTCCGACGTCGTGGCAATTACCGCCGGCGCCAAGCAGAAGCCCGGTCAGACCCGTATCGAGCTCGCTGCCACAAATGCCCGCATCATGGGCTCGCTGATGGAGCAGCTGTTGAAGGTCTCGCCCGACGCGGTCTACGTCATTGTCTCCAATCCTTGCGACGTCCTCACCATGCTCGCTAAGGAAGCCAGCGGGCTACCCGCCGAGCGCATCTTCGCCTCCGGCACCACGCTGGACTCCTCCCGCCTGCGCTGGGAGATCGCGCGCCGCGCTGGAGTTTCCGCATCCAGCGTGCACGCCATGATCGTCGGCGAGCACGGTGACACCGAGTTCCCGCTGTGGTCCAGCGCGAGCATCGGCACCGTTCCCCTCCTGGACTGGACGGTCAATGGGGAACGGGTCTTCGAGCAGTCAACTCTCGACCAGATTGCAGTGGATGTCCGCGATGCCGCGTATGCGGTCATCCAGGGGAAGGGCGCGACGAACTACGCGATCGGCTTGTCGAGCACGAGGATCGTCGAGGCGATCCTGAATGACGAGAACGCGATCATCCCTGTCGCGCCGGTGCTCTCGGGCATCCAGGGCCTGGAGGGCATCGCCCTGTCCGTGCCCTGCGTGGTCAACCGCACCGGCGCCCACCCCATCGCAGAGACCCCATTCTCCGACCACGAGCGCGAGCTCCTCCACCGCTCTGCGGCATCGCTGAGCGAGGTCGCGGCCGGCCTGCGCGCCTGACCCCTTCGCCGGGCACGCCACAGTGCACCGGCTCATCCCGGTCTCGTCATGACGGCACGCTCCGCACCGTGCGGGGCAAACCGTCCGGCCCGGCCAGCCGTACCCCTTCCCACCGCCGACCGGGCACCCCGCGTCGGCTCGTCCTGAGGATTCCCTGTGTGGACCCAGCAGATCGATCCGCTCGATAACCTCCTTCTCTCCGGCCTCGTCGCCACACTCCCGATCTTCGTGTTCCTGCTGTGCCTGGTGCTGCTGAAGCTCACCGGGCTGAAGGCCGGACTGATCGCGTTGGCAGTCGAGGTGACCGTCGCCCTCGCAGTGTTCGGCATGCCCGTCCGCGCCGCCGCGGGCGCCGCTCTCGGCGGAGCGCTCACGGCGCTGTGGCCCATCGCCTACATCATCGTGATGGCCGTCTGGCTCTACCGGATCAGCGTCGTCTCCGGACGTTTCGACGTGATCCGAGCTTCGATCAGCGCCGTCTCGGCGGACCAGCGGATCCAGGTGCTGCTGATCGCGTTCGCCTTCGGGGCCTTCCTGGAGGGAGCCGCCGGGTTCGGGGTCCCCATCGCTATTTGCGCGGCCCTTCTGGTACAACTCGGCTTCGGCCCGGTGAGAGCCGCGATGATCGCCCTGGTCGGGAACGTGGCTGCCGGCGCCTACGGCGCTATCGGGGTACCAGTCCTCGTCGGAGCACAGATCACCGGGATGGAGGTCCTGGATCTATCCCGAGCACTGGTGCTTGTGCTGCAACCGCTCACCCTGCTGGTTCCGTTCCTGCTGGTGATGATCATCGATGGAGTGCGGGGGCTACGCGAGACGCTTCCCGCTACCCTCACGGGGACCCTGGTGTTCAGCGCGGTGCAAGCGGGGACCCTGTGGTTCCTCGGCCCTGAGCTCGCTGACCTCGGCGCCGGTCTCAGCGCCATGCTCGCATTGATGGCACTGTGCCGCGTCTGGTCCCCTCGCAGAACCTACCGCGAAGGAGACAGCGCGCCAGCTGCGATGGGACCGCCGACGGCCAAGCAGGTCCTGGTGGCGTGGAGCCCCTTCTACATCCTCACCGGCTTCATCCTGGTGTGGTCCATCCCCCCCGTGAAGGAACTGTTCAGCAGCGGAGCCCTCGCTGTCACCACGCTCGCCCTGCCGATCCCCGGGGTGACCGGTCAGATCACCACCGCAGCCGGGACCGCGGTGGAGACGACCTGGAACCTCTCCATCCTGGGCGCTACCGGAACCGCGATCCTCCTCGCCGTGCTCACGTCGTTCTTCACCACTCCCCAGGTGGACGCGAGAGCGCTGTTCGGTGAGCTGCGCGCCACCTTCACGATGCTCAGCGGCGCCATCGTGCTGATCACGGTGATCCTGGTGCTCGCCAACATCGCCAACTACTCCGGCGGATCAAATGCGATGGGTACCGCCCTGGCCGGCACCGGTCCGGTCTTCCCTCTGATCGCTCCCATTATCGGCTGGATCGGGGTGTTCCTGACGGGCTCGGTGGTCAACAACAACACCCTCTTCGCCCCTCTGCAGGTCGCCACCGCTCAGGGCATCCAGGCTGATCCGGCGCTGCTGGTCGGTGCGAACACCGCCGGTGGAACCACCGCCAAGGTAATCTCCCCGCAGTCGATCGCCATCGCGGCCGGAGCCGTGGGCCTCAATGGCAGGGAGAGCGAGATCATGCGCGCATCGATCGGCTACAGCCTCGCTATGCTCGCAGTGATCTGCAGCTGGAACTTCATCCTGGCCCTGTTGTGAGGGGACAGACGCACAGCGAGGCGCCACGCGCGGCGTCGCGAGGTGCGTCCCGAACTGGGGCACCCCAGCAGGACAGTTACTGAAAGGTCTTTTACGGTTCCCAATAGGGCTCGAAAGTGCACTTTTGCGACACATCTGTCGCACTGGGCATACCCCAGAGTGACAGTAGACGACGGGATCGTGGGTGTGTCTACACTTACGCACCGCGACTTCCACAGAAAAATTAACAACCAGGGGTTCTCGTGCGAAAAGTCCGTGCGGCCATTCTTGCATTCACAGTTGGAGTCGGGCTTCTCGTTAGCTCGACAGTCGCGAACGGGGCGCCCCCCGAACTTGCATTAACAGATGGCGAATCGAACATAAGCGGGCTAGCTGACGGAACAGTAGTCTTCGAAGCTGCGGGCGAAGAGGGCAACTATTGGGTCCCCCCTAGTGCTCAGAATGAGCCTGACGATCAGGGAGGCGGACAGATAACGACCCAGTCGTTGATTCTGCGCGACGGGGTACTTGTATTGTTCTGCGGGGACCCACTAAAGATGCACCACGTACTCGAAAAATTCAAGTCGAAGCACGACAAGACGATCCGCCTCGAGTGCGGAACCAAGAGTGGGTTTGGCTTTAACCACATCAACAAATCACACCCCAAGTCTCAGTGGGTTAAGCAAATGGGTGGAAAAGGGTCTTGGACAGAGTATCAGCAATACCTGATTCGAGCCGCAGTGACGAATCCGAGCAAAGTCACCTCTCAGGCCAATAATAAAAGGTGTTACCACGCCCCAGTGAAGCTATACAAGATGTCGAATGGGAAGCCAAAGTATTGGAAGACGATCGAGCCCTCGGTGATCGTCTCCAAGAACAACAAGCGCGTAATTACCGCAATTCCGTCCACTAAGGGGGTTTGCTAATGGAGAGAGGGTTGCCGCCCATGCTTGTCATGTGGGATTATATTCTCTTCGTAGAGTGGTGCGACCCGGAAGAAGGGCAAGAGGAAGTTGATCCGCTGTTACAATTGTCCCCGGAGGTTGCGGGCGGCTTGCGCGAGTGGGCGGACGCAATGAATCAGGCGTATGCCGATGAGACCCGTGTCACGAATCCGGATCCAGTGATCGCAGACAAGCTCGATCGCCAATTCGACACCCTTGTGCAAAGAATTCGCGAGGAAGGTTTTGATGTGACGCAAGGTGAAAAGTGGTGGCGTGAAAGATGAGTCGTCCGCAATTATCACGGTGGGCGAGAGATGGTCGCGACTGAGCTATTAAGCAAGCGAGGCCGAGGCCGTCGGGTTCGCGACGGATTACCCCGGCGGGGGCGCAATGGGAGGGGTTGGCTGACGAGCCGACCCCTCCCATTTCTGCGGTAATGTGCTCACAATCGCGCCCCTCAGATAGTTGGGAGCGAGTTCAGCGTCAGCTGGTGGTCGACCTGTCAGACCTGGACGACGCGCAGCAGGTGCGACTGCGGGAGGGAGTCGAGGATCTGCTTCGACAGGTCGTCTCCGGGGATGATGCCGACGAGGTGGTGGCGGGCTGGACTGCGGACGCGCTTGAGGAGGCGTTCGCCCGACTGGAGCGCGACGGGGCTCACGTGCAGGCGACAGCCATCCGGGAGGCGTTGAAGAACAACGGCTACATCACTCGCAGGCGCGTCTACAAGATCGGTCGCTACCACGAGGATCGGACGCTGCGGGGCTTCTCGAGGCCGGTCAACCGGATCGTGACGGAGATGAAGACGGACGGCGTGATTCCGGACAGTGCGGCCGACCTGCTGACTTCTAGCTTTCAGAACGGAGTCGTCGCCGATGGGTTCAGCGTTGACGCCCGCCTCGGCACGCTGCTCAACTAGGCACTGGGGGGGTGTCCCTATGTTCCGAGTCAAGCCGCGAGGGCGGCCAGCTCGGGCGTCGCGGCGATGGTGGGTGGCTGGTAGTGGGTGCCGTCGCGGAGCATTGCGAAGATGACGTTGCAGCGGCGGCGGGCCAGGCAGATCACGGCGGCGTTGTGGCGCTTGCCCTCGGCGCGTTTTCGTTCGTAGTAGGCCTTGGAGATCGGGTCGTGGTTCGAGGCGACCCAAGCCGAATAGAACAGCGCGTTCTTCAGCCGCTTGTTGCCCGATCTGGCGGGGAACTCACCGCGGATCGAGGTCCCGGATCTTCGCGTGACCGGCGCGATCCCGGCGTAGGCCGCGAGGTGGCCCGGGGTCTCGAACGCGGTGCCGTCGCCGATATTCAGGAGGATCTGGGCGGCGGTCTTGATGCCGATCCCCGGCATGCTCATCAAGACCGAGGCGAGAGGGAAGTCCTCCAGCATGGCCTCGACCTCCCGTGTCACCGTCGCCCGCTGTTCCTTCAGTTCTTTGACCTGACCAGCAACTCTGGGGATCACGAGCTCCACTGCAGCGGTCGCCGGAACGATGACGGTCTGCTCGCCCAGGGCCCTGAAGATCTGGTCGATCAGCGCCGCTGGGTCCCGGCGCGAGTGGGAGCGGGCGAACCGTAGAACCCTGGCCCGGCCTGCGTTCTTGAGTCCGGTGGGGCCCCCGAACTTCTCCAGCAGGTCCAGGACGAGCCCGGTGGCCAGGCTGCCGCCGACGAAGACCCGTTCGAGTGCGGGATGGATCTGCGTCAGCAGGGACCGGATCCGGTTCAGCGCCCGGGTGGTCTCGTGGGCGAGGTCTTCATCGAAGCCGGCGAGGACCTTCAGCGCGGAGAGGACTTCGCTGTCACGGTCAACCTGCCGCAGCGTGTGGGGCATGGTGCGGGCGGTGTCGGCGATGATGAACGCGTCCCGCGCGTCGGTCTTTGACCTGCCCGGATAGAGGTCTGCGGCCTTCCGCATCGCCAGACCGGGGAGGTAGGCGACGGAGCAGCCGGAGTCTCTGGCGACCGCGATCGGCAATGCTCCGATGGTGTTGGGCTGGTCGACGACCATCAGCACTTCGCCGTGGTTCTGCAGCTGGGTAAACAGCTCGCGGAGCTTGGTCTCGTCCTGCGGGAGCGGTCTGTCGAACAGCTTGTTCCCCGCGGGGTCGAGTGCGCAGGCGTGGTGGGCGGTCTTTCCGACGTCCAGGCCGACGACGACCGCGAATTGTGTATCCATGATGCTGTCCTTCCTTGGAGCATCATTGCTGGTCGCAGTCTTGACACCCGGTGCCGGCACCCACGTTACAAAGAGACCTCAGCAGTGCTGGGCCGTGTCCCTATCAGCGGTCAACGCGTGTCTCTCGACCGGGCGGCAACACCCCCCGGACCATTGATGGCAGGGCAACAAAGCCATACCCGGCCGAGCGACCAGACCCCGTCCATCGGGGTGCTCACAAGGTAACGGGCTAGCCACGGCAACCGTGCAGCGGTCCCGCTACCGGTCCTCCCAACGGGGCTGGGTCAGTGGGTGCTAGATGATCGTCGACAGCTGAAGGTAAGGCTCGCCGTCGACTGAAGCTGCCTCGACCTTCGCTCGAAGTGCGTCCGGAAGCTCGATGCGCCCCTCCAGGATTAGGGCTATGTCCTGCCCGTCGACCAGCACTAGGCGTTGTTCATGGCTCAGCCGGTACAGCTGGGTGACTTCGGAACGGAACCCAGCCATCGAGACGAAGATGCCGCGCGTCGACTCTATGCGGCGACGCACCTTGCCCGTGAGCTGCACGAGATCCGACTCGACCGCGGGCTTGCTACGCCACCGCGCCTCAAGGAGGTACGTGAAGGCCTCGAACTGAACGGCGCCGTCGACCTGGTCCACTTCGGTCTTGTAGGAGCCGGCGAACTCGAGCTCGTACATGCGAAACAGCTCTGCCAGCAGTCGTTCAAAGGCATAGCCGCGGGCCTGCGTGTTCGTCTCCCGGTGCAGGCTGCCGAAGGTAGCGGCCAGGGTCGTCAGTTGTTTCTCCCTCTCGTCGCGCTCCTCAGCTCGACGGGCGGCCTCGTCGCGGCGCACCATCCGCGCCTGCTCGTCAGGGTCGACGAGCAGGCCGTGAGCCTGGGACAGCCGGCGGAGATTATCGAGCGCCTCCTTGCCTGCTCGCTGATCTGCCTGTGCCTCCGGCGCATCGAGATTGGCCAGGGCAGCCACAATGCTCTTCTGAACCTTGAGACCTGGAGCCCCGGCCGAGTCGAGTTCGCCCCAGACTCCACGAATGATCTGATACTTCGAGAGGTGCTCGTACCGACGAACCCCAGCCTCTGAGGCTCCGCTTGTCCGCAAGATTCGCCGCACAGAACGCTTCCAATACAGCGCCTCGCCCGCGACGCGGACTGCCGCTTCGAAGACGGAATGCGGGACGGCTGACATGAGGCCAGTATGCCCGGGGCGGCGGTCCTCGACCGCATGCTGCAGGCGCGAGCCGACAAGATGCACTCAAGAACCGTTAGCGCCGTCGCTCCATAGCGACTGATCCTGCCAGCCGGCGGGAAAGCCCATCTCCTGCGCGCTACGCATCGGCAGGTCGAGAAGCTCCGTCTCGATCAGCTTGCTGACCCGTGCCGCCCACGTGCTGCCGGGGGAGATCGTCGACATCATGTGCGCCGTTAGAAGTAGCGCCCCATACAGGGCGCTGCTTTGCCCTGGTGGCAAGCTCGCGAGCTGCGGGATTGTCCTCAGGGCAACCGTGGAGACGGGGATCGCCTGGTTGTTCCATAGCCGACCGTGGTGAGCGCACACATTCCGCACGATGCAGAACTGCTGGAGCCAGCGGGCCAGGGGGTGTGTTGCTGCCGCTTTCTGTCGCTGCGTGGATCCCTTTATAGCGTCGATGTTTATGTCGACGCCCAGGGCGTTGGCCACCTGCCGCTGATCTGCGCCAGTGAGCCCGTCGTAGAGCAGTGAGAGGTCGCGGAAGTCCAGAACCTCCGTCAGAATCCAGATGGTAATCCCGTCGTACTTGGCTATCTGGTGCTTGACGAACCGGCTGTGCTTGGCGGCACGGTCAACTCGTTCCGTGGCTGTGTCGATCCACTTCGCATGGTCGAACGTCGAGCGGAAACTTTCAAGCTCGGGGAGCGCATACGCCAAAGGGTCAATGGCTCCTAGGTGATCCGAGAGCGCCCGGCGCAGCGCAACCTCTAACCGGCCTAGAGCGTCGAGCACGAGGACTCGCAACTGTCAAGGGACATCGGGATCTCCCTGTGGGCGGACGTTTGATCTCCCTGTTCGCGGACAGTTCATCTCCCTGTCGGCGGTCAGTTGATCTCCCTGCGGGGTTAGGTCAGGGGGACGACG
>NZ_JBQSWK010000058.1:0-13485 GCF_052377065.1 Brachybacterium sp. AOP42-C2-15 | reverse complement strand
AGTTTTGTGCCCGCGTCGACGATAGCCGCTGTGGTGAGACGACGGGGACGTCCAGATCTGATCATAACGCCATCCTGCCATGTCCGATTGCGTCCACGCCAAACTAGAAGTAAGGTTAGCCTTACTACCATCATACTGACGGGGCCAACATGACAGATTCGATCAACCTCACCCAAGACGAGCTCGCAGGACTACTCGAGGTACTCAAACACCCCGATCATCAGCAGGGGCTCGAGGACCGCTATCTGACCGTCACCGCAATTGAGCACCGCGCACGAAAACTCACTCGTATCTCAGCGACGATTTCTGGCGACGACCCACTCAACGAATGGACTCTGGCAAATCCCACGGTCCGCGTCGCATTGCCGGAACCACCCGAGGAATTCGCCGCAATCCCCGGGGTACCAAAGACCACGACGCGGGTATACACACTCGTGGAAATCGATCCAGCAACCCGCACCGCGCAAATAGACCTCGTAGTGCACGCCGAAGCTTCTCCTGCGATGCGCTGGCTAGCGCAGCTCAGGATTGGCGACCGCATTGACATTGTCGGACCACGCCCGCACCGCACCCCCGGTGAGGGCACCCCGCGGGTGCTGCTTGCCGACTCCTCTGCGCTCCCCGCGGCGACGCGGCTCCTGCGCACCATGCCCCACGTGGACGAGACTTTCGTCTTTGCTGCCGTCCCGGAGGATGAGTTTGCTATCCTGCAACAGGAGATCTCCGCATTAGCAGAACCCATCACCGCGTTTCGAGTAGAGCCGCACGGCCAATACCCACTGGCCACTGCTTTCGCCGAATTCGATCTCACCACTGACGCCAGCGTGTGGGCGGCCGGCGAACGGGAAGATATGCGCGAAATTCGCCACCGCTGCAAACACCATCTCGGACTACTGTCCGAGCAAACACAGGTATTCGGCTACTGGAAATATGGGATGACGAACACCCGGCTGGACTTCGCCAGACTCCGGGCAACGCAAAAGGGGCTCGCAGCGGGGCGCGCATTCACCGATACCGACGACTTCGAGATCGAACTGTGAACGGCGAGACAAGAATTACGAGCCTGAAATCCGACAGATTCTCCACTCGTGCTCTGCTGACTTTCGTTGTACTCGGCGCGCTGGGCGCGATCATCGTCCACGTATCACGAATTCTCGGGGTCGCATTACAAGCCACGGTCCCGTGGCTAGCATTCCCGGCACCAGTCCCCTGGTTTCTGGGGATCCTCATCGCCGCCCTGCTGATTCAACGCAGCGGCGCGGCGCTGCTCACCTCGATTGTCACAACCGTCGCAGGCTTCGGCGCACTCGCCCTGTGCGCGGGCATCGTCATCGAACTCACCTTCTTCATTACCAGACGGTTGCGCTCACAAACCCAGCCCACCTGGCCCCCTGCCCGGTCCCAGTTCTGGCTGTGGTGGGCCATCCTGGCCTGCGCAATCGTGAGTCTGATGAGCTTCGGTTTCATGTTCTTCTACCAAGAGTTTCTGCTGCTAGACCCCAGCATCAAGCTACTCGCCCTCATCATTCGGGTTGGACTTGGCGTGCTCTACGGGTGGGGCGCCTGGGTCATGACCATCGGATTGCTACGTGCAAATGTGAACCCACAGCGCATCGTCGTCGCATGAGCCTCCCGAACTCGGCCGACCCTGGCCGCTACAACGTACGGATACAGCAGTTCACAATCGCCTACGATGGCGCAAATCCGGTGCTCAATATACCTTACCTGGAGCTGGTCAGCGGGAGCTACACGCTCATCACCGGACCCACCGGTTGCGGTAAGTCAAGTCTGGCACACGCACTGGTCGGGGTGCTTGAAGATATGACGACAGCTCGGGTTGCAGGCAGCATCAGCATGAACGGAACCCAGCTTGCAACCCTAGACTCAGCCCAACGCTCCGGTACGATCGCTGCGGTCTGGCAGCGCCCAGAAACCCAGCTTTTCGCCAGCACCGTCTTGGCAGAAGTCCGTGCCGGCCTCGACTTCCAACTCATAGCACCCAACGAGGCCACGTTCAGGGCGCGCAGAGCCCTGCACCTCGTCGGTCTGAGCCACATTGACGAATCCCGTAACCCACTGACCCTCTCGGGCGGCGAACAACAGCGACTTGCCCTCGCGTCAGCACTCGTGCTGCGAGCGCCTATCCTGGTGCTCGACGAGGTCGCGTCACAGTTGGATCGCACCGCAAGCCACCGGCTCGGAAAAATCATCAGGGAGATTCGGTCCGCTCGCCAGCTCACCGTCGTGGCGTTCGACCACCGTCCGGACCCACATCTGGAACATACCGATCGGGTCATCGTACTCGATGAGAACGGCAGAATCGCGCTCGACGACAAGCCCGCCAGTGTATACGGTGAGAACGTAGACTTCTGCCGCAGAATCGGCGTGCATCTACCCGCAAAAGAGACCTCGAGCAGTGACACAGACTTCGGCGCGTTGACCGTCCACCAGACAGCACCCGGTCTGACAACCCAGGCTCTTACGGTCGCCAGACGCAGCGCACTGTTGTTGCGAGACGCCACCCTCACACTTCCCCGAGGAGCAATCGCGCTGCTGCTGGGCCCAAACGGCGCGGGTAAGACCAGCCTGCTGGATGCGCTTGCCGGCGAGAAACGCGGGGTGCGCGGGCACATCGATCCGTCACGGCGGGTAAGGCTCACCAGAGGCATTGGGTACCTGCCACAACGCGGGAGCGAGCTCATGTTCGCCCACACCGTTCGGACGGAGCTACACCTGGCATTACCACCGGGGGCGCGTTCTAGTGCCGCGGAGATCGACGATATGTTGAACCGGGCGGGGCTCTTGTGTCTGGCCGAAGT
Organism: Brachybacterium sp. AOP42-C2-15; assembly: GCF_052377065.1. Classification (NCBI taxonomy): domain Bacteria; kingdom Bacillati; phylum Actinomycetota; class Actinomycetes; order Micrococcales; family Dermabacteraceae; genus Brachybacterium; species Brachybacterium sp. AOP42-C2-15. The sequence goes on along the minus strand of NZ_JBQSWK010000058.1, from coordinate 10,666 downwards.
GCATCCGCAGCACTTATCGGGCGGGCAACGACAGCGGCTCTCGGTGCTCCTCGCCGTCGCCGGAAGACCGGCATTTCTCCTGCTGGACGAACCTACGAATGCACAGGATGTGACTGGCACAGCACAGATTCGTGCGCTGTTAGCAGGAAATGCTCAGGATCGCGTCGCCGTCATCGCGACGCATGATGCGGGCTCCTTCCGCGGCATCGCCACTCATCACATCGAGCTACAAACCGGAATCGTCAAAGGGGTCTGGCAGATATGACCCGCTTCAACTCCCGCAGGTGGGTTCCGCATCCGCTGATTATCGTATTGCTCACCGTTCCCGCACAGCTCGCGGTATTGCTCGCCCAACGGCCCTGGTTCAGTATTACAGTGCTGGCGTGCTGTCTCTTGGTGACAGTGGTGACGAAACCCCGCTTTGCCGCTGTCTTTATCGCGGCGGCTGGCGCGCTATCCCTGGTTCTTTGGGTCGGGATGGGCCTGTGGCTGCCTCTAGAGGCCGCGACGAACGGGGCGTTGCGTATCGTTGCACTCAGCGCCCTACTCGTGGTGCCGTTTTTCTATGTGAACTGGCCGGTGCTGGCAGACTCGTTGATTGATCGGTTCCGTGTTTCCTATCGGGTCATGGACACCGTGCTACTCGGGGAACGTTTCACTATGCTCATGCGAGCTGACCTGCGCACCGCCCGCAGGATGGCTCGACTACGTGCCCGCGGGAGCATTCGTGGACAGACGCGATTATTACTGCGGACGACGCTGCCAGTTCTCGTGGCAAGTTTCCGGCATAGCGATGAGCTCGCTCTCGCCCTGGACACTCGTGGTTTCGGTGCCCATCCGAAACGCACGGTCCACCAGAGTCGACCGCTCCGAGCGTTCGAGCTGGCTATTCTCATCGCAGTATGGGTATGCAGCATTTTCATTGCCGTATTCCTCGAAAGAATGTAGAGGTGCCTGACAGGCAGCTTGCCCCCTGATCAATTCCAGGCAGCTTCGTATTGTTAATTCACCAGTTTGACGCCAGAGCCGCCCTCCCGGTGCAGACCGGGCCCGATCCCGACGCTACTGAACTGCGGTAATGAGCCGGAAATAGACTTGATAGTGGCCCCGTCAGTGCCCCACTAGGACCGTCGCTTCGCCGGGGCGGCCGCCGTGTCGGAGAGCACGACGCCCTCCGTGTCGTAGAGGCGCACTGGAAACTCGCTTGCGCTACTCATTCCGGCGGTGAATAACCAAGTATCTGTGTTGCCGTCATGTTGCACAAAAGCCACCTCCGCCAGGTCATCCTGCGGGGTGCATCTTCGCCAGGCACGCAAGCATCAGCAATACAGAGCTCGACATCCGCGCCCCGGGAAGCATCCTCCTGCACTGCTGAGTTGCTGAGTCTGTCAACCTTAGCTTGCTCCCGTAGTGCGACCCGGCTTTCACCCAGCCCAAGCCCGAACCGGCACGATCCTTCCAGCCCCCTACAGATCTATCAACGCATAACTTCGAGCCGACGATGCATCTCCCGTGAACCATGACTGTAACGCCAAACCAAGAGATTGACATGCTAAGTGCGGTGGTAGGCTCTGCCCAAACAGTATGGTCAGGCTGCGATTTTGGCCGGTGAAACTAAACCTGGATCCACCGATTAGATAAGCGATGTGCAGTTGCGACGCTGAGGAATCGATGGTGCGCGGTTGAGCGTTTTGGGGTCGTTGATGTCTCCCGGCCTGGCACCGGTTGTGTCCACTGATGGGTTTCCGAGCATTCCTTTCTGCTGCTCGGCCGGGCGCCCCTTTTCGGGCTGGGTGGTCACGGTGTGGCCAGCTGTGGTGGGCTCAGCGTGTTGTGCCATAGCCGGTCAAAGGCGGTGGCCCATTTCCAGTGCGTAGGTAAATGCAGGATCAGTTTGCGAGCCCGATGCGCAATCCGGGCGGGAATATTGACCAGTTTCTGGCGCAGGCTGACCGTTCTGGCATTGACCAGCTTGCCACCGGCAACACTGCCTGCTGCTCGCAGCAGATTGTGGCTGATGGCCGCGATGACTAGCCAGGCCGCGTTGGCATAAAACCGCCCGGAGGGCATGTGGGCTAATGGCCCGGCTTTGAGATCAGCAAAAACCTGCTCGACGACGGCATGTTGACGGTGGACTTTGTCTGCAGCCACCGTATCCAAGACAGATTGTTCGACGGTAGTAAAGAAGGCGTGATAACGGAACGTGTCAAACAGCTGGCCTTGAGCGGCTGCCAGTTTGGTGGTATTGAGTTCCGGGATGCGGCGGACCACCAACCGGCCAGCCAGTTGCTCCTCTTGGGCTTTGGACGAGAAGGCGGTGAAATCAATTTCAGCCACCTGCGCATCAGAGATCCATCGACCCGTTTCGTCGTCATAGATCGCCTGTGGGTAATTGATCCCTCTCCAGGCCTCGGCCGGGATGTGAGCAATAGCTTTCTTCACGGCAGCGTTTTGGGGCAGGGTCACTGAGTAGTGGACTCCAGCCGCGCGGACTGCTTTGGCGACGTTGGCACTATAAAAGGCCGAATCAAACCGCGCCAACACAGGGGTATCGGGATCGATGATGCGTTTGGCAGTGGCCAGGCTGTCACTGACTAATTTGTCAGCGCCTCGCACCGAATGAGCTGCCCCTTTGCGTAACTGCTGACCAAGCACCAGCGGTGCTGCTTTGGCTGTGGAAATCGTGGCGGTCAATCCGTTGAGGCCGCGCAGTTTGTTATAGCCGATTCCAGCACCGTGTTTGTTGGGCGAAAAGACTTCAATAACCGTGTCATCCACGTCGACAAAGACCATGTCACCACCGGTGCCATCCGGTGACCTGACCGGCAACAAGTCCGTGTGGTCACTCAGGTTGGTCAGAAACCTGGAAGCGACTGCGGCTAATTGTTTCACATGCCCATGCGTGTATTCGCGCAGGTGTGAGCCCAGTGTTGAGGGCGCATACACCCGATGGAACAATGATTTCATCCCACCATGCCGCAGCAGATCCATGTCATCGATGCTGTCGGCACCAGCAGCCATCCCAGCGACCAGCGACGTGATCTTCGTCCCTGGATTCGCACCCTTATCGGCCCCAGTATTAGCCACCGTGATCCACTCATCAGCTAAACGTTTCAGCCCCGCAGACTGCGCCAACCGCAACACGGGAGCAAGCCCAGCCGACGACACGAGATTCGGTTCATCAAACGAATAGGCAATACCAGCAGCACTGTGATTGAATAGCATCTCAGAGGTGCCTTTCTGATCCTAGAAATAGTGGCGTGAACAACTACTATTATTCCAGGTCAAAAGGCACTTCTTCAGTTAAACCGCCGAACTCACACCAAATTTATCGGGCTCATCGCAAATGAGAGTGTAGAAGCGGTCTGAACCCTCCGGTATCCAGCAGTGCCCGCAGCAGGTAGTGGCCCAGATTCCGGAACCCCAGCGCGGTGCCTCTCAGATGCTCGAGACGACCGTTGATCGCTTCAGTCGGCCCGTTGCTTGTTCCGGGTCGGTCGAAGTAGGCGAGCACATCGGCAGCTCTGTGTTTCAGCGTTCGCCCCAGCGTCGTCAGCTCCACCAGCGCCGCCGGGACTTCTGCAGAGAGACTCGTGATAACGGCCCGCATCCTCGCGCGTCCTCGCACTCGGTCGGGGTCGCGGTACGCGGCCACGATGCGCTGGTAGACCCACCATGTGACATCGACCTGGGTGTGTTCCTCGGCAGCGAGCACCGTCTCGAGCCTGCTGGTCTGCTTGCTGGTGAGCAGGTTCGCGCCAGTGAGCAGGACACGACGGATGCCGTAGAGCGGGTCCCCGGACCGGCCCCGGTGTCCGAGTGTCTCCTGCTGGATCCGCTGCCGACACCGCTGGACAGCACTCCCGGCCAGCACGACGACGTGGAACGGGTCCATCACCGGGGTCGCGTCGGGCAGTTCTTCGGTCGCGGCTGACTTGTAGCCGGCGAACCCATCCATCGCGACGTCCTCAATACCGTGACGGAACGCCTGCGATTGGGTCGCCAACCAGGTCTTGAAGACCTTCTTCGACCGGCCTTCGACGATGTCCAGTAACCGGGAGGGGCCTGTCTTGTCGCGGATCGGGGTGAGATCGATGATGACAGTGACGAACTTGCTGCCGAACGGCGTATGCCGCCACACATGCTCATCGACCCCGATGACACGGACACCGTCGAACCTGCTGGGATCATCGACCAGCAGCTGTTGGCCGGTGGCGAGGATAGCGGTGTTGACGGTGTGCCACGCCGCGCCCAGGCCCGCAGCGATGCGACTGATGGACATCCTGTCGATGACGAGGCATTTCAGCGCCCACAGCACAGCCGACCACGACAGCTTCGCCCGTGGCGCGGCGACCGGGGTGAGATCTTCCCGCCAGACGCGTGTGCAGGTCGGGCACCGGTAGCGGCGGACTCTCACGTGCAGGAGCGTGGGTCGCCAGCCGAGGGGGACGTGGACGAGCCTGCGCACCGCGGTTCCGCGGGGGATGCCTTCTGCCCCGCACGCGCGGCACCAGGAATCGGGATCGTCGGTAGTGGTGCGGCATTCCAGGACTGCGTGATCGATATCGACAGCTTGTCCTGTGATGGTCAGGCCGTGGGTGTCGAGGAGGCAGAACGCGTCGAGATCGGGGGTCGTGAAGCTAGGCTTGTCCATGTCGAGGTCTTCCGGATGGAGAGTGTGAGAACTTCCATCTTCAGGGAGACCTCGACGTCTACCCCGGCAGCGACACGGACGGATCCCCGGCACCAGGCTGTACACCCTCAATTACGAAGAGCCATTTATCGGTGGATCCAGGCTTACATACTGGGTGGTGACACTGCCACGCTCATGTCGACCATGGCGCGGAAGCCACGACGGATTGCATTAGTCAGGCGCCCGATCAGTCTGGACCACCCTGTCTTTCCTGTTCATCTTAGGCTACCCTTAGTTACTGGTGGCAACTAACCTGGATTGGCGGTACTGAATGGAGAAGCAAATTGGCGGTCGTCCTCGTCAGATCGAAGTCGAGGATATTCTTCGAGCGAGCCGAGCGGTCGGAATGCGGGCATTGAGTCTGAACGCCGTTGCCAGTCGACTCGACGTATCGGCTGCCGCACTATATCGCCATGTTGAGGGACGCTGGGGTCTTGAACGTCTGCTAGGCGAACAGCTTCTCGGTGAATTGCAATTGCACGACGATCCCGCCCATGACCCGGTGCAACACTTACTGTCCTTCGGGCTGCAGTTGCGCGAGCACAGTATCGAGCATCCCGGTTTGGTCACCTACCTTCAGACACTGTTTCCGCGGGGCGAAGGTGGCCGGGCACTACTCTCAACCGAAGTCGAAGCGCTTGTTCGACGCGGCTATGCACCAGATGCCGCCATTGTGCTTGCAAGTGCCGTTGCATCCACGACCATCGGATATGCGGCGGCAGAAGAGTCCCAACAACTGCACGCTAAAGAACTCGATGCGCAACGAACTCACGCAACGCAGGGACTCCTAGCGGATGCTCACCTGCACCAACCCCACAGTGTGCTACCGCAGATTGACTCGGATTCATACGTGCGCTTACTACTGACCGCAGCAATCCGGGGGTTCGTTGACATTGCTCCGCCGGGACGCGACGTGGAAATATTTTTGGCAGAACTACGAGCTATAGGACAAGGAATCTGATGGCCAAGCGGGGATTCAACGGTGTGCTCATGCGCACCTTCGGCGCACAGGACCACATCGCCACGGTTATTGACAAGGAATATCTCACCCCAAAATATTTGCGGATACGGTTGGTTTCACCGACTCTCTTTGACGAAGCCGAATCAGGGCCCGCAGTATATTTACGGTTTTGGTTTCCAGATCCTGACGGCAGCGGCGTTGAACACCAACGCGGATACACTATCGTCGAAGCGAACGAAGACACCGGTGAGTTCACCATCGATGTTGTACTCCACGAGCCCAGCGGTCCCGCTTCGACTTGGGCCGTGGCTGCTAAGCCGGGCATGCGCGTGGCGGTTATGGCTTTGGGTTCAGTCAAATTCGAAGTTCCTGAGGAATTGCCCGCTGCCTACCTACTCATCGGTGACTCGGCATCGATCCCGGCAATCAATGGCATCCTGGAGACCATTCCCAAACATCTCCAAGTTGACCTCTATTTGGAAGAGCATGACCCGGATGACCAACTGATTCCGCTCACCTCCCACCCGCGGCTCACCACGCATTGGGTGCCGTACCGTGGCCCCGAAACACTTGCAGCTGCGATCGAACCCCGTGACTGGTCGAATTGGTACGCGTGGGTTGCACCTGAGTCCGGAACATTAAAACATCTTCGGCCTCGGTTACGCGATGAGTTCGGCTTCCCGAAATCCGAACTGCATTTGCATGCGTACTGGGTTCGGGGGCGGGCAATGGGGAAGAATCGTTCACAAGACGAGGCGAGTACGACATCGCACCCCACACCAGAAGCGACCACCCCAGCAGAGCCAGTTCAGATACCCCAACAAAACGATGAAATGACCGGAAAACAGGCAGCGACCAGCCAGTGGCGCTCCCAATCTGGTCGACGCCTCCTCAAACCCCTTAAATCAACATTCATAATCGCGGGGGTGGTGCAAGCGCTGGTTACCCTCATGCAGCTGGCACCATTCTTTCTACTTGTCGAGCTGTCCCGCATGCTCCTCACCGGGGCAGCGCGCCAGGCACTAATATCGGTCGGGATCTGGGCAGTGGTCCTCATCGGGGCCGGTGTGTTGTTCTCGTCAGCATTATTACTGTGGCTGCACTGGATCGATGCCAGGTTCGAGCGGGAGTTGCGGGGCAGGATGCTGCGTAAACTCTCACGTCTGCCGCTTGGCTGGTTCGACTCACGCACGTCGGGGCAAGTTAAACAACTCGTACAGGACGATACATTCGCGTTACATTATCTTGTGACACATGCGGTACCGGATGCCGTTGCAGCTGTTGTTGCACCCCTCGGGGTGCTCGGGTACCTTTTCGTCGTTGACTGGCGGATGGCACTACTGCTCTTTGTACCGGTGCTCGTCTATATCATCACGATGTACATCATGTTGGTGCAATCTGGAGTCAAAACCGCGCAGTCGCTCCGTTGGGCCGACCGGATGAATAGTGAAGCAGGCAGCTATCTGGAAGGTCAACCCGTAGTGCGAGTATTTGGCGGAGCCACAGCGTCGACCTTCCACAATCGACTCAGTGAGTACATCGCGTTCTTAAACGACTGGCAACGACCGTTCAACGGGCAGAAGTCACTCATGGATCTGGCCACCCGCCCCGCAACTTTTCTGCTGGTCATAACGTCATTCGGCACACTTTTTGTCACCACGGGCAGTATGGATCCGGTGGCCCTACTCCCGTTCCTCTTCCTCGGGACGACCTTCGGCGGGAGATTGCTTGGGATCGGCTACGGCCTATCAGGTCTGCGCACCGGACTCTTAGCCGCCAAACGCGTGCAGCTCGTACTCGATGAACGTGAGCTCGAAGTGGAAAACCCAGTCCAAGCGGATGTCAACAACGACCCGATGACATCCCCTGCGACGGCATCCGGCAAGGTGACCTTCGACAAGGTGAACTTTTCGTACGTTCCGGGAGTTCCAACTCTGGAAGACATTTCTCTCACCCTCCAACCGGGGACTGTTACCGCGTTGGTGGGGTCCTCTGGATCCGGAAAATCTACCCTGGCAGCACTACTAGCGCGGTTCCACGATGTTGATGCGGGCTCGATCCGGATCGATGGACAGGATATCCGGGGGCTCACCCCCGATGAACTTTATGCTCGTGTCGGATTTGTGTTCCAGCAGACGCAACTTGTGCAAGGCACCGTACGCGACAACATCGCACTCGCGCAGCCCGAAGCGACTGATGAACAGGTGGAACAAGCGGCCCGTTCCGCCCAACTTCACGACCGTATTCTACGCATGCCCAACGGGTATGACACACTACTGGGGCCGGATGCGGCACTGTCAGGTGGCGAACGCCAGCGCCTGACAATTGCTCGTGCCATCCTTGCGGATACTCCGATCCTGGTGCTCGATGAAGCCACCGCCTTCGCTGATCCGGAATCGGAATACCTCGTGCAGCAGGCTCTCAATCAGCTCACGCAAAACCGTACGGTACTGGTGATCGCGCACCGCTTGCACACCATTACCGCTGTCGACCGCATCGTTGTCGTTGACCACGGCCGCGTAGTCGAAACCGGCACTCACAAACATCTGCTGGCTTGTGGCGGACGATACCGCCAGCTCTGGGACGCAGCTGGCTCCCACGCTTCCCACCACGGCGCCCACACCCCGGTCTCACACGCCGCTTCGATTGAGGACACCCAATGATTCGCACCTTACTCGCGCTCCTACCCACCGGTAGTACTCGAGCTGTCATCGCCCATCTCATCCTCACCGTAGTAAGTGTCATCATGCGGGCCGCCGGCACAGTGCTGCTCGTGCCCCTGATAGCCGCACTTTTCGGTGTGCAGCCCGCCGATGCCTGGGGCTGGGTCGGGCTGCTGGCGCTTGTGACCGCCGTCGGCTGGGTGGTCGACTGGTATATTTCACGCATCGGTTTTAATCTCGGTTTTGGGTTGCTTGACGAGAGCCAGCATGCGATTTCTGAACGCATCTCACGTATCCGACTCCAGTGGTTCACCGCGGAGAACACCGCTACGGCTCGCCAGTCCATTGCGGCGGCCGGACCCGATCTCGTGGGCATTATCATCTACCTGGTGACCCCGATCCTGGGGGCGTTACTACTGCCTATCGCCATCTCAGTGGCACTCATCCCGGTGTCCTGGCCACTTGCACTTGTAGCATTAGCCTTCGTTCCGGTACTGCTCGGAGCGTACTGGGCGGCGGGACATTTCAGCCGGCATGCAGACCGTGAGGCTGCAACAGCAAACAGCGAACTGACCGAAAGGATCGTGGAGTTCGCTCGCACCCAGCACGCGCTACGGGCAGCGCGGCGCATTGACCCAGAATGCAGCCAAGTCGGTCAAGCACTGGCGACGCAACACGGCACGACCCGCAAACTGTTATTTATGCAGATCCCGGGGCAACTTATCTTCAGTATCGCCAGTCAACTCGCCCTGATCGCCCTGGCCGGCACCACCGTTATCCGCACCGTGGATGGCAATCTCACCGTACCCGAAGCAATCGCGCTGATTGTCGTCATCGTCCGTTACCTTGAACCGTTTACCTCTCTTGCTGAGCTCAGCGGCGGCGTTGAGACCTCCGCACGCACCTTGCGCCGGATCAAAACGGTGCTAGATGCTCCAACGACGCCAGCGGGCAACGAGCAATTCAACGCCACCACGCCGCCACGCGTCGAGTTCAGTGATGTGCGGTTTAGCTACGCAACTGGCGATGCTCCCGTACTTGATGAGCTCAATCTGGTCCTAGAACCCGGCACAACGACAGCGATTGTCGGGCCTTCCGGGTCGGGTAAGAGTACCATCCTGACGCTGCTGGCTGGATTGCATAACCCGTCGGCGGGAAGTATTCTGCTTGACGGTAAGAACGTGAGCCAGTTCGATACCGCATCACGACGGGACGCGGTGAGCGTGGTGTTCCAAGAACCGTATCTTTTTGACGGTACCGTGCGTGACAACATCCTCGCCGGGCAGCCCAAAGCCGGGGATGCTGCCCTGGATACTGCCGCCCACCTGGCGCGAGTGGACACGGTTGTGCGCCAGCTGCCCGACGGCTGGGACACCCAAGTGGGCGAAGCGGGCGCCGCACTTTCCGGCGGTGAACGCCAGCGAGTTTCCATTGCCCGCGCCTTACTCAAACCCGCTCCCCTGCTCCTGGTGGATGAAGCGACCAGCGCCCTCGATACTGAAAACGAGGCGGCCATTACCGCCGCCCTCACCAACGATCCAACACCGCGCACCCGTGTGATTGTCGCTCATCGACTCGCGAGCATTCGAAAGGCGGATCGTGTGCTGTTCATCGAAGATGGCCGCATCGTAGAAGACGGAACCGTGGACGGGCTCCTTGGTCCCGGTGGTCGGTTCGCCGAATTTTGGTTGCAGCAAGACGCCGCCAGCGGTTGGCAAATCTGAGCGTGCAGGTGCTTTGCCTACCTCGAAGCCAACTTATCAGGCGCCGCAACTGTCCCGGCCTGGGCGAGCAGCACCTCAGATACAAGAATGCGGCGACAGGCTGCGGTCAACGGCGGGGATGACGTTGTCACTCATGTGGTTTCCTTCACTCTGAGGATGAGAACTGATACTTCAGCACGCCTACGACGTCGCCCACCCAGCATGACGTGCACGAAAGGGCGTGCATATGAGCTTGGCTAGCCATCACGCGACCTCACCCGCCGGATAATGGTGTGTCGGTGCGGATTGGCAGCCCAAGCATCCCCAGCATGCCCCGGGCAGTTGCCCGGATCGACCAGCAGAATCGCTCCTCGGGCGAAAGCGCTGCGGTGGCGAGCGCCCCGGCACGCACCGTCGATACCGCGGCGCTGAGCGATGTGGAATCTCGCACTTGGCTGTGCGAACGCGGATTTACGGCGGCAAGAGCTACCGCGTGCTCGGCGATCGTCGAAACCAAAATACTCGCCTGAGCCGCAGAGATGCCGTAGCGTTCCGCGAATTCAGCTTGCGAGCGGTCAATGCGTCCAACCGATACCGGCGTAGCGGAGCTCAGCCTCGTGAGGTGTTCGGCGATGCCAGGATTTGT
>NZ_JBQSWK010000057.1:0-13575 GCF_052377065.1 Brachybacterium sp. AOP42-C2-15 | reverse complement strand
TGAGTGAACAATGCAGCCAGCAACGTCGCCGCGCCGGGTTGCCGCGTTGGCCAGGGCGTTCACCGCCAAGCGGGCCTTCATCCGGTCACTCATGGAGTAGCCGACGATCCGGCCGGAGAAGGCGTCCTTGATCGCGCAGAGGTAGAGCTTGCCCTCATCAGTCCAGTGCTCGGTGATGTCGGTCAGCCACAGCTCGTTGACGTCATCGGCAGTGAAGTCCCTCTGGACGAGGTCATCGTGGACAGGCGGTCCCGGACGTTTCCCGTTCTTGGCGCGCTTCTTCCCGAAAACGGACCACCACTGGTTGTCGTGGCAGATCCGCCACGCGGTCCGCTCGCACATGACCTCACCAGCCTCAGCGGCTTCGCCGGCGAGGAACCGGTACCCGAACTCCGGGTCGTCGCGGTGAGCGTCCAATAGCGCGTTGGCTCGATAGGCCTCGACCAGCTCGGCCTCGGTGACCTGCTGTTTCCGCCAGCGGTAGTAGGGCTGGCGAGAGAGCTTCAGGACCCGCAAGGACACCGCAACGGGGATCCCGTCGGCGGCGAGCTCGCTCACGAGCGGGTAGAGGATTTTCCCGGCAGATTCGCCTGGGACAGGTATGCAGCAGCACGACGCAGGACCTCGTTCTCCTGCTCCAGCAGCCGGTTCCGGCGGCGTAGCTCGCGTAGTTCCGTTGAGTCCTCACGGGTCTTCCCGGGGCGATTGCCGTCGTCGATGTCTGCTTGGCGGATCCATTTGTGGAGCGTCATCTCGTGGACGCCGAAGTCCTTCGCGATCTGCGCGATGGTGACGCCGTCCTCGCGGGACCGGGCGACTCGCACGACGTCCTCGCGGAACTCCTGGGGGTAGGGAGCGGGCATGGTGCACATCCTTCCAGGCCGCCCAGTGGGCAAGCCAGATCAGATGTCACCTAACGGTGCGGCAGTCCCCAAGGGAGAAGACACAGGAGGGCAGATGACCAGAGCCATCCAGAAGCGGACGCCACTGCCCACGCCGGTCAGGCTCGAGGACGCCCAGAACGTAGGCACTCTCCTCGCGGCCAGTCGCTCCGCCGAGACCAGACGCTCCTACGCCTCCGCGATGCGCACCTTCACGGCCTGGTGCCAGGAGCGCGGCTACCCAGGTCTGCCCACGGGCCCGGAGGTCGTCGCGTCCTACATCGCGCACCGGTCCACGTACGTCGCACACTCGACGATCTCCCGTGACGTCGCCGCGATCGCCGCCGCGCACCTGGACGGAGGCCTCGATGACCCCACCGCCCACCACGGAGTCCGCCAGGCACTCCGCTCCGCCGGCAGGACGCTCGGGACCGCACCCTCCCGTCGAGCATCACCTCTGACGACCACCCTGATGCGTCAGATCATCGACGCGATGGACGACCTTGAGACCGCGACCGGCAAGCGCGACCGCGCAATCCTCCTCCTCGGACTTGCCGCCGCCCAGCGCAGAAGCGAGATCGCGGCACTCACCACGAACGACATCGCCCGCCAGGATGCCGGCCTGCTGCTGCGCATACGCCGCTCCAAGACCGACCAGACCGGGAGAGGAGACCTCATCGGCATCCCCCTCGGCGCCCACCCCGAGACCTGCCCGGTGCTCGCACTCGAGGCGTGGCTCGAAGCCAGCGGCAGACGCCTCGGAGATGGAACCCCCGTGTTCTCCCGGATCTACAACCACTCCCGGATCGCCAACGCTGCATTGTCGGACCGCTCGATCGCCGGCATCATCCAGGCCCGCGCCGCAGCCGCCGGCACCAGCGGGAAGGACTACGCCCACACCGCAGGAGTCGCCCAGACCTGGGTCTCCGGGCACTCACTGCGTGCCGGACACGCGACATCCGCCGCAGAGGAGGGCGTCGACCCGATGGCGATCTCCCGCACCACCAGACACCGTCGACTGGACTCCCTCGCACGGTACGTGCGCCCCGCCAGCGCCTTCGAAGACTCAACAGCGGGCAAGATCGGCCTGTAGGTGCGCAGCCGTTCGAGCTGACAGAGGGAACGCAAGCCCCCGGATCTCTTCACGACTTGACGAGGCACCTTACCGCGTCAGAGGCCTCACTTAGCTTGATCTCGGCCTCGTCTCCTCCTTCGCGGGCGGCATCGAGTACGCAGTGGTGGAGGTGGTCGCCGAGTAGGCCCAGCGCAACGTTCTCCAGCGCGCTGTCCAGGGCAGAGATCTGGGTGAGGATGTCGATGCAGTAGACGTCTTCGTCGATCATTCGGGAGATCCCCCGCGCTTGACCTTCGATGCGCTTGAGACGATTGAGATAGCGGGGCTTGTCCTGGATATATCCGTGAGGCCCGCTGTGACAGGCATGGCCCTCCGCGGTTTTGGGGACTGTGTTCATGAGTGATTCCGCTCGGTGAGACTGGGTCCGCGGCGAGCGCGGACGGCGGCGACGGTCGCCTCCGGGCGAAGGTCGAGGCGTCGCAGGAGCTGGGCGTTCAGGGCGACCACGATGGTGGACAGGGACATCAGGATCGCTCCGACGGACATCGGCAGCACGAACCCGATGGGGGCGAGGATGCCCGCCGCGAGCGGCACGGAGATCAGGTTGTAGCCGGCAGCCCACCAGAGGTTCTGCTTCATCTTCCGGTAGGCGCCGCGGGAGAGCTCGATGACCGAGAGCACGGAGCGTGGATCGGAGCTGGCCAGCACGACCCCAGCGGAGGCGATCGCGACATCGGTGCCGGCACCGATGGCGATGCCGACATCGGCCTGAGCAAGGGCAGGGGCATCGTTGACGCCGTCGCCGACCATCGCGACCTTCATGCCCTCCTTCTGGAGCTGGGCGACCTTCGAGGACTTGTCCTCGGGCCGCACCCCGGCGAAGACACGGTCGATACCGAGCTCCTTGCCGACGCTGTTCGCCACCGCCTCGGCGTCACCGGTGATCATGACGACCTCAACCCCCAAGCTGTGCAGGGCATCGATGGCGTCGCGAGATTCGGGGCGCACCTCGTCGTGGAGCTTGAGGCCGCCGATCACCTCGCCGTCGCCGAGGACGTGGAGGATGATCGCGCCCTCCTGGCGCCAGGCCTCAGCCTCGTCGACTTCACTCACTCCGGTCTCCTCGAGCAGTCGGGGACCGCCCACGCGGATCTCGTGCCCGTCCACCTGGGCACTCACGCCCAGCGCAGGGGTGGAGCTGATGTCGGAGCCCGCAGGGATCTGCGCTCCTTCGGCCTGAGCCCTGGCGACGATGGCGCGGGCGAGCGGATGCTCGCTCTCCGCCTCGGCGGCAGCTGCCAGGGCCAGCACCTCGCTCTCGTCCGCACCGCGGGTGATGATCTCGGCGAGAACGGGCTCACCCTTGGTGAGAGTGCCGGTCTTGTCGAACAGGACGGCGTCGACCATGCGCATGGCCTCCAGGGCAAGGCGATCCTTGACCAGAACTCCGCCACGAGCAGCACGCTCGGTGGCGATCGAGACCACCAACGGAATCGCGAGCCCCAGAGCGTGGGGGCAGGCGATCACGAGCACCGTCACCGTGCGCACCACGGCGGCATCGGGCATGCCGAGCAGAGACCAGGTGATCGCGGTGATCACGGCAGCGCCGAGAGCGAACCAGAAAAGCCACGCCGCAGCGGTATCTGCGATGCGCTGCGCCCGGGACGAGGAGTTCTGCGCCTCGGTCACCAGGCGCTGAATGCCGGCGAGGGCGGTCTCGTCACCTGTGGCGGTGACCTCGATGCGGAGGCTCGAATCGGTGGCGACGGTTCCCGCCACGACGGAGTCACCGGTAGAGCGCGTCACGGGACGGGACTCGCCGGTGACCATGGACTCGTCCACGTCGGCGCGACCCTCGCGGATCGTACCGTCGGCCGGGACGCTCGCCCCCGGGCGCACCAGGACCAGGTCCCCGTGCTGCAATTCGGTCGGCGAGACCCTCACGAGCTCGTCGCCGTCGATGCGCTCTGCCATATCGGGCAGCAGCGCGGCCAGGGAGTCGAGTGCGGACGTGGTCTGGGCGAGGGAGCGCATCTCGACCCAGTGGCCGAGCAGCATGATCACGATCAGCAGGGCGAGCTCCCACCAGAATTCCAGCTGGTGGTCGAGAATCCCGAGGGTGGCTCCCCAGGAGGCGATGAACGCGACCGTGATCGCGAGCCCGATCAGCAGCATCATCCCGGGCTGACGGGAACGGATCTCGGAGACGGCGCCGGTGAGGAACGGACGGCCACCCCAGACGTACATGACGGTGCCGAAGAGCGGGGCGATCCATAGGGAACCGGGGAAGTCGGGAACGCTGTACCCGAGCAGCATCGCGAACATCGGTGAGAACAGGACGACCGGAATCGCGATGATCAAGTTGATCCAGAACAGCCGCCGGAACTGTGCGACGTGGTCGCCATGGCCTGCGTGCCCACCGTGCCCGGCGGCGTGGCCCTCGTGTCCCGAATGGTCTCCGTGAGTTCCGTGGTCGTGATGCGCGTCGGGAGCGTCGTGCTCAGCACTGCCGGAGTGGGCGTCCTGAGGCGTGGGGGAAGGATGAGCGTGCTGCATGCCGGGTCCTCCGTGGTCTCGACCGTGTGTCTGGTTGCCAGCGTTCATGCGTCCGACCATATACCCCTAGGGGGTATATGTCGAGGGGTCGGAATCCGCTGTGACCATCGGCGTGATCGAGGCGCGGAGGGGTGGCATGACATCCCTCTAGTCGGCGCCAGAATCCAAGCCGCTGACTCCGACCAGATGGCCCGCTCGCCTTTGATCGAGGCCCAGGAGGGCGACACCAATGTCGACCTACTTCGGCGCCGGGGGCCGGAACCCACGGCGTCAGGGCGCGTAGTCGATGCCGGTCATCATGCCGACCTCCTGGTGGTACGCGTTGTGGCAGTGCGCTGCCCACCGGCCCGGATTGTCCGCATCGAAGTCGAGAGCGAACGATTCGATGGGTGCCATCATCACCGTGTCCTTTCGGAGCCCCGATGGCAGGGCGATGGTATGCCCGTGGATGTGGAGGGGGTGACTCATCATCGTCTGGTTGGTCGCGATGATGCGCACCCGCTGCCCCTCACGGATGCTCAGTGGAGTGTTCTGCCCGTAGGGGGCGCCGTTGATGGCCCACTGGTACGGCTGCATCGAGCCTTGGAACGAGAGCCCGAGCTCGGTGTCAACTGCGCGGTCCTCGAGTCGCGCCGCCTCGGCCGGCTCCAGAGTAGATCCGATGAGGGCCTCCCCGTCGAGCTCTCGGACCCGGACGTCCGCAGCGGGCACTTCCCCGGCACCGGTCCTCAACACGGCGAGCCCCTGGCCGCCGCTGGTCTTCCCGACAGGACGCGCCACCAGAGGGAACATGCCGTCCTTCACGGTGACCACCACGTCGTACCGCTCGCCCATGCCGAGATAGAGCGCCTTGGCGGTGACCGGCTCGACGGCGAATCCGTCAGAGTGGGTGACAGAGAGATCGTGATCTCCGAGCGCGAGAGCGAAGATGGTGTCGGCGGAGGCGTTGATCAGGCGCAGGCGCACGCGCTGGCCGGGCTTCGCCTCGAAGATCTCCGGCGCTTCGGGGATCCGGCCGTTGAGGAGGAAGTGGGGGTAGGTCACGTCGCCGGCATCGCCCCAGGGCTCCTCGCCCATGGGCATGTCGCCGTGGTCCATGCCTCCGGATCCCCCGTCGGCGGGGTCGTCGCCCATTGGCATGTCGCCGTGGTCCATGCCGCCGGAATCCGAGGGGCTGGCACCGGTCAGCGCAGCCAGGACCTCATCGGGAGTCTGCCCGGTCCCATCGATCCAGTCATCGAGGGTCACGATCCATTCCGCGTCGTAGTCTCCGGGTTCGTCGGGGTCGTCGATGATCAGTGGGGCGTAAAGCCCGCGGTCGAGCTGCAGGCCGACGTGGGAGTGGAGGAAGTACGTGCCGGGATCGGGGGCGACGAATTCGTAGGTGTAGGAGGTGTTCGGCTCGACCGGATCTTGCGTCATCCCCGGCACCCCGTCGGCCGCATTGTGCAGTCGGATGCCGTGCCAGTGGATCGTGGAGGCCTCGGGCAGGCGGTTCTCGAGCGTGATCCGCAGCAGAGCGCCAGCTTTGGCGCGGATCAGCGGCCCGGGGAGGCTCTCGCCGTATGCCCAAGTAGAGACCGTCTTCCCTCCGAGGTCCACCGTCGTCGGCGCCGCGGCGAGGGCCTGGGTGACGACATTCTGACCGGCCTTCGGCGTCAGGGCTGGAGGCGGCGGGAATGCTCCGGCGTCGGTCGAGGTGGTGCGGTTACCGCATGCCGCGAGCGTCAGGGCTGCTGCGCCGAGACCTCCGGTGAACACGGTGCGGCGGGAAACGGTCTTCACAGGTGCAGTCCTTCTCGAGTGAGGGGGTGGTGTCATGGCCGAAAAGCCGTCAGGACCAGTTGTCGCTGTTGTTCGAACTCGTTGGCCGTGATTTCGCCTCGTGCGAGGCGCAGTGAGAGTTCTCCGATCGCCTCGTTCTCGTCCCGCGCGCGTCGGGGGCGCCCGGGCAGCACGGTGCATGCCAGCAGCAGTGCCGAGGCCCAGAGGAGAGCGAGCAGACCGGCGACTATCACCCACATCAGCCACGACATCGCATCGGTAGGCATCATCGAGCAGCTCCCTTAGTGGGTCGAGTTCGTACGCGGCACGGTCCACATCAGATTCCCCCGGGGCGGGCGAAGTTCTCGTCGAGAGTTCCTCAAGATCTGGTCCAGATAGTCCGTCTGCGCCTCCGTAGACACGCGATCTCCAGGGACGGGGACCAGACTGGAGCCATGAGGAGTGAAACGGATCGAGCAGCGGCGATGGTTCTCGTCGTCGAGGACGAAGCCGCGCTGTCGGATGTGGTCCAGGCGTATCTCGTGAAGGCCGGCTACGCGACTGCGAGCGCGCGGAGCGGTCCGGAGGCGGTGGAGGCAGCCCGCACTCTGTCACCGGACGTGATCGTCCTCGATCTCGGCCTGCCCGGGCTCGACGGTCTGGAGGTGATGCGCAGGATCCGCGCCTTCTCCGACTGCTACGTGCTGATCACGACGGCACGGTCAGAGGAGGTGGACCGCCTGGTGGGGCTGTCGGTGGGGGCGGATGACTACCTCACCAAGCCGTTCAGCGTGCGTGAGCTCGTCGCTCGGGTCCAGGCCGTATTGCGCAGGCCCCGCGCCGATTCCGGGACGGCGTCTTCGGACACAGTGCGCACTTTTGGAGAGCTCGAGATCGACACAGCTGCCCAGGAGGTGCGGCTCGCCAGCCGGCCACTTCCGCTGACCCCCACCGAGAGGGGACTCTTGATGACCCTGGCGCTCAGTCCTGGCCAGGCCTTCAGTCGCAGACAGCTGATGGAGGCCGTCTGGGGAGACAGCTGGCTCGGAGATGACCATCTCGTCGATGTGCACATCGCCAACCTCCGACGAAAACTCGACGAGACGGCTGAGTCTGCACGGTTCGTCACCACGGTGCGCGGTATCGGGTACCGGATGGGGAAGGGGTGAGCTCGTGACCGCACCGAATACATCTGTGCGAACGGTTCGCCCTAGCACCAGCTTGGCCTCGCGCCTGATGATCGGCCAGCTCATCGTGCTGCTCGCCGGCGCGCTCACCATCACGGTGCTGACGGTGATCATCGGGCCCGCCGTCTTCCACTACCACCTGCTCCAGACCGATCTCCCGGTGGGCAGCGACGAGCTCGTCCACATCGAACGCGCCTACCGTGACGCGCTCGCACTTGCCCTCGGGGTCGGACTGGTGGTCTCCCTCCTGGCCGCCGGCCTGGTCACCTGGAACCTGGCACGACGACTCCGCCAGACGCTTCACGGCCTCACCTCGGCTGTCGATGAACTGTCCCGCGGCCACTACTCCACGCGCGTGCCCTCCGTCGGAGCCGGGACCGAACTCGACTCCCTGGCCGCCACGCTCAACGACATGGCAGCGCGCCTGGACGCCGTCGAGGAGACCCGACGCCAACTGTTCTCCGACCTCGCCCATGAGCTGCGCACCCCCATCGCCACCCTCTCGGCACATCACGAGGCGATGGCCGATGGCGTCATCGAGCCGGAGGCAGCCATGCCCATCCTCGCCAGCCAGACCATGCGACTTTCGCGGCTGGCTGACGACATCAGTGAAGTGTCCCGGGCCGAGGAGGGCCAGCTCCCGGTACAGCTGCACCCCCTCGCCGTCGACGACCTGCTGGAGTCGATACTCCCGGCATGGGATGAACGGTTCGAGACAGCGGGCGTGGCACTACGACGAGAAACGGCCCTGCCCCACTCCGTGACGATCCACGCGGACCCGGACCGCCTCGCCCAAGTCCTCGGAAACCTGCTGAGCAACGCTCTACGGCACACTTCCCCCGGAGGCACCGTCACGGTCTCGGCAGCCACCCACGGCAGCACGGTGGAGATCACGGTAGCGGACGACGGCGAAGGCTTCACCAATGAGGACCGGTCAAGCCTGTTCGAACGGTTCTTCCGCGCCGACAGCTCCCGCACCCGTGACAACTCCGGCTCAGGCATCGGCCTGACGATCAGCCGCGCCCTCGTCGATGCGCACGGCGGGACCATGGCCGCAGCCAGTGAGGGGCCCGGACAGGGAGCCACCTTCACCATTCGGCTTCCTCGTGCGACCGCTGACCGCTGAGCCCGCCGCGCACGGCGGAACGCACCCCTCAGACGATCGTAGTGAAGTTGCCGATCCGCACCTGCAGGAGAGCCATCCACTGCTCCCACACGCCGGTGACCAGCAGGAGTCCGATGGCGATGAGCACGGAGCCACCGACGATCTGTAGCGTGCGGCGATGCCGGGACAGCATTTTGGAGATGCCGAGGGCGCGCCGGAACACGAGGGCGAAGAGGATGAACGGGATCCCGAGCCCGATCGCGTAGCCGAACGCGAGGAGTGCGCCGCGGCTCGCGGAGGCCTCCCCGAGGCTGAGCGCGGCGACCGCGGCGAACGTTGGGCCGATGCACGGAGTCCAGGAGAAGCCGAACGTGATCCCGAGCAGGGGTGCGCCGGCGAGTCCGGCATCGGGGCGCTTCCGGATCCGTTTCTCACCGGAGAGACGGGGGAAGATTCCCACGAACACCAGTCCCATGAGGATCACCAGCACCCCGGAGATCCGATTGATCGCGCTGGTGTACTGGACCATCAATGACCCGAGGGCGCCGACGAAGCCGCCGATGACCAGGAACACCGCAGTGAATCCAGCCACGAACAGCACCGCGCCGGCGACCAGGCGCCACGGACGCTCGCCCGGATCACTGTTGCTACGCGGCCCGGTGCCCGGTCCGGTGAGGCCGGTGATGTATCCCAGGTAGCCGGGGACCACCGGGAGCACGCACGGTGAGAGGAACGCGACCAGACCGGCAACTTTCGACAGGAGAAGGGCTGCGGCCAGGGGTCCGCTCAGCACGGTGGTGGCGAAGAGTTCATCCATCAGGCACCCTCCGCCAGCACGGCATCCAAAAGGCTCTCGAGAGTGCTCTGGTCGGCTGCGCCCGTGATCCGGGCGGCTACTCGTCCTTCAGCATTGAGGATCAATGTCGTGGGGACCGCGTTGGGTGAGACGCTGCCGTCCATCGACGTGATCACGACCCCATCGGGGTCCGGGATGGAGGGATAGGTGATGCCGAAGGTCTTCTCGAATGCGGCGGCCGGTCCGGCCTTGTCGCGGGTGTTGACGCCCACGAACTCCACGCCCTGTGAACCATATTCGGAGTGCACGGCCTTCAGTGCTGGTGCTTCGACCCGGCACGGCGGGCACGAGGCGTACCAGACGTTGATCACCAACGGTGCACCGCGCAGCGCCGTGGAGTCGAAGTCGTCACCGCCGTACGTCGTTCCCCGGATCTCCAGAGAAGCGGCGCGGCCCTCAGGGGGGATCTCCACGACGACCCCGTCACCGGAGACGTACCCGGCGTTCGCCTCGCTCGCGGCATCCGAAGAACTGCTGCACGCCGCAAGTAAGGGAGCAAGGACGAATAGACCGCCGCTCAGGAGTGTGGTCCGCCGACTCGGGCCGACCCGAGCCCCGCTCCTCATGAATGGGTCGGTGACGGGGCGTCGAAGTGCGGTGCGGAGGCTTCGTCCGATCACGTCAGTTGAAGACTGGTCAGACAGGTCAGATCATCCTCCGCCTGGGTCGAGATGGACGCGGACCCCGTGTAGCCCTCGAGAGTGCACGTGAGCTCCGCTGTGATCCCGCGCGGCAGCCAGAAACCGATGAACCCGTTGTCGTGAGTGGTGCGAGTGCCCTCCTCGAGGATCTCGCCCGAGCTGCTGTCGACCACGCTCACAGTGAGCTCGCGGCTGCGGAGCTCCCCGCGGCACGTCGTCAGACTGTGGAGGGCGCACTCGTGGGTGGTCTCCACGAACGGGGCCACCGACAGGTAGAACTGATCCTGCGGGAGGGGCAGCTCGGCCTCCCGCCCTGCATCGTCTTGGAGCTGAAGAGACGTCGCAGTGACGCTGGCGATCAGGTTCTGCGGTCGCTCGGCCACCGGGAGCGCTTCGAGCCGGTCGATGATCTCGTGCGCGTCGGCGTCGGCGAAGCCATGTTCCTGGAGCAGCTCCTGATCATCCGTGATGGATGGGGGCTCGGACCCGACGGTGCCGCAGCCGGCGACCACGAGCGGGAACAGGACGGCACCGATCGAGACCGATCGTCGGGGCACCCGCACAGTGCGACGACCGGGCCCATCCCCGGAGGAAGCGAATGCACCTCGAGGGCTCGACGGGGTGGTCATCACGCAGGCTCGATCTCGCTCTCGACGACCCACTTGTGGTTCGTCATCATCATCCCGTCGGCTTCGTAGTCGACCATGTACACAGTCTCTTCGGTGGCTCTGTCGATGGTGGCTTCAGCACCCTCCATACCCGCCATGTGATCAGCGGTGATGACCACCTCGGTGCCCTCCGCCAGCGGTGCCTCGCCCGGGTTTTCGAGCTCTTCGTGAACGACCCACTTGTGGTCAGTGACCGGCTCGCCGCCGTCGGTCGGGGTGAAGCTGACCGAATAGGTCGTGGTGTCGAAGGCACCGGAGATCGTCGCCGTCGCTCCCTCCATGCCCTCCATGTGGTCCGCCGTGAGCGTCACCTCTGTGCCGACCGGGAACTCAGGATCCTCCGCAGGCGCCATCCCCTCCGGTGCAGGGCCGCCATCCATCGGGTGCTCCATGCCCCCGTGGCCACCACCATCGGACGCCTCCGAGGCTTCGGACCCACCGGACGTCTGACCGTCGTCAGACCCGCTGTCGGCGCAGCCGGCAAACACAATCGCACCGGTGAAGACGACCGCCGCGAGACGGCCGAAAGAGCGACGAGAACGCATAATTACTCCTAGTCAGAGGACACTTTGCGCCAGCCTACGACCCTCAGATCAAGGTCTCCTCAAGGCCAGGTCTGGACTTCTTGTGCACAACGTTGACCAGGCGGCTTGCGGCACCTCAGAACGAACGGTCTAATCACTTCTGCCTCCCGCGACGCCCCGGCTATCGTCGTCAGGGCGGGCGGGCAGCCGCCGGTCCGTTCGGAACGAGAAGGAGCACGATCATGACTCATCACGTCGCATCAATGCTTCAGACCTACCCGAAGGACTTCGGCGATATCGACCGGGAGAAACTCGCCGTATGCATCGAGGCCTGCGTCGAGTGCGCCCAGACCTGCACCGCCTGCGCGGACGCCTGCTTGGCCGAGGACATGGTGGCGGAGTTGACCCAGTGCGTCCGACGGAACCAGGACTGCGCCGACGTCTGCGAGACGACCGGCCGGGTCCTGTCCCGTCAGACGGGCAACAACGTGGCCCTCAACCGAGAGTTGCTCGAGGCTTGTCAGGCGGCGTGCCAATCCTGCGCCGAGGAGTGCGAGGAGCATGCGGGCATGCACGAACACTGCAAGGTCTGCGCCGAGGCTTGCCGTCGCTGCGAGCAGGCCTGCGCCGAGCTGCTGGCCTCGATCGGCTGACGACGCTGCCTCTGTACACAGAGGGAGCCCCGACCGGTGGTCGAGGCTGCCTCTGCGCTGGCGTTGTGGCGTGCGGTCAGCGGAAGGTGACGAAGGTGGGGTTGCCCCAGATGGTCCGCTCGGTGACAGCGCCCGGGGTGCGTCCCGCGTCGATGACCGTGTCGCCACCGGCGTAGATCCCGAGGTGGCCAGGCCACACCACGAGGTCACCGGGCTGGGCCTCGGACTTCGAGATCGTCGTGCCGGCCGCCACCTGCTGAGACGAGGTACGGGGCAGGTCGATACCGGCCTGCTCGTACGCGTAAGAGCTCAGGCCCGAGCAGTCGAAACTGACGCCCGGCTTAGAGGTGCCCCACGAGTAGGAGGCACCGATCTGTGAGCGTGCGGCGTCGACGATTGCCTGCTTCGAGTTCGTCGCAGACTTCGCAGGAGCGGGAACAGAGGTCCCGCCGCCCGAGATGGAAGCGCCGCCACCGTTCAGCGCGCCGCGGGTTTCCGGACCCACGACCCCGTCGATCTTCTGGTCATGCGAGCCCTGGAAGTCCTTCACGGCCCCGTGGGTGAGCTTGCCGAACTTGCCGTCGACGGCTATCGAGGCACCATGGTCGTTCAGCGCCGACTGCAGCTGCTCGACAGCTGTTCCCTCGGAGCCCCACCGCAGCTTCTCGGATGCCACGGCGGACTTCACGTGTACCGGAGCCAGCGCTGCCGGAGCGGCAGCCTGCGCAGCAACGGCAGAGGCGGCGGGCGAGACAGCGGGGGCGGCCTGAGCCGGGCCCGCGGCGAAAGCGGATCCGAGGAGGACCGTGCCGAGGACAGCGGCACCGCCGGTGCCCCGCAACGCGCGGCCAGCGGTCCCGACAGGCGTGACTGCTCGGCCGAAGGCGCGGTGGGTGTTGTTATGGGCCATGGTTCTACTCCGTAGGTTTCCCTCCTCGAGACGGGAGGGAGTCGATGACTTCGTCAGTGCCGCAGCGACGGCAGAGCGACCAGTGAAGCGCCAGCTCATTTCGTGGGCAGTGAAACCAACGTACGGGCTGGTTCGGCGGTTCTACGGAGGCATGGGGTGCCCTGCTTGAAGATTTAACCGCGGCTTTGCGCACGCTCTCCTGATACCCCCGGAGGGTAGGCCGGGCCTTTACCTGTACGGTCGAAAGGATGACGCGAGAGATCGAACGCATTCTCAAGATTGTCTTAAGGCAGCGCTGCACTCATCAGCGGACCCGTGCTGCAAGACATGCGCGGACGCACCACGGCCCGGCACCCATTGAGGGGTGTCGGGCCGAGCAGTGGATAGAGCGGAGTCAGTTCGCCTTGGCGTAAGCCTCACGGACATCGGCGCGGATGCGACCGCGCTCCGAGACCTCGTAGCCGTTCGCGACCGCCCACTGGCGGATCTTCGCGGCGTCGCCGCCGGTGCTGGCACCGGTGCCGCGCTGCGCGCGACCACCAGTGCGCCGCGCCAGAACGGTCCACTTCTCCAGCTCGGAGCGCAGCTGGCGAGAGTTGTCTTCATTCAGATCAATCTCGTACGAGACGCCGTCCAGCCCAAACGTCACTGTGTTCGTGGCATCCGAACCATCGATATCGTCAACGAGCAGAACCTGGGTCTTGCGAGCCATTGTGACCTCCAGTGATTAGAGTGATTGCGCGGACAGTGTAGGC
>NZ_JBQSWK010000056.1:0-14209 GCF_052377065.1 Brachybacterium sp. AOP42-C2-15 | reverse complement strand
CGCAATCAGCGCTTGCGTTCCCGCATCCACCACACCCCAGATCGCGCTCACCGACTTCGGCGGCGAGAACGTCAGATCGAAACCCGCAACCGCGGTGCGCGGAGCCTTCGCAACCTCCTCCTCACGAATCTGCGCCTCCGCTTGCGCAAACGCTTCACCCTGCAATCCGGGATCAAGCTCCGCAACCCTCGCCGCAACCCGCTCACCCAAAGGCCGAAGCGCCGGGAACCTCTTGCCGAGCTTCTGCCCCGTGACCGGATGGATACCCTCGCCCAGCAACCGGGCCAGCTGCTCCTCGGTCACCCTGTCACCCTCCGCGAGGGAGGACGAACGGCCATCCTGGAGACTCACCAGACCAGTACCGACCCAGGTACCTGGCGGGCTGCCCAACTCGGTGTAATACCGAGTCAACGGACTACTCATATCGCGGTCGCCGTCGCCGACAACGACCGAGTGCAGCAGGTACTCGTAGCCCTTACCGGACGACATCACCCGGATCGTCATGACCACAGCGACCCCTCCCCGACACCACCGCGGAAGGGGCGATATCAGGGGTCAGGTGCGCGCGCAGCGCGGGCCTCGCACTCCTAGTGCCAGACGTGTGGGGAGACTCCTCATAACTGAAACTACAAGAGTCGCGCGATATCAAAGGTGACCGGCGCATGGTAGTTCAAGCTACTCTGCAAGGGCACACATTCGTCACCCTGATTCATTTCAACGCTCAGCGAAGCAGTCGCACCGTCACTCTCGCCTCAGCCTGGTGGTCGCCAACCGTGCTACCGGTGTAGCGGCGAAACGCCCGGCTGAACGCTGAGACATGCGCGAAGCCGAGGTGGTGCGACACCCAATTCGCCTGTTGGTCCGCATAGAGCCAGCTCATGGCGCGCTGCATGCGCAGTCCATTACGCCACTCGGCGAAGGTGAAATCGGAGTGCACAGTGAAGGCACGTCTGATGCTGCGCGACTTGGTGCCGAGCGCTTGAGCCCAATCGTCCGCGTTGGAGGCGTCCTTCTCGGAAGCTACGTTGGAAGAACTCGCCGCTGACGTGTCCATCAGCGCCAGGCAGCTCCAGCGCCTGTTCATCGAGGGGACCGGACTGAAATTCGCGCAGTGGCGCAACCGCGCCCGCCTCAACCAAGCGATCGCCAGTCTCCGTACCGAAGACAACCTCGGCACCGCGATGGGAGCCTCAACATTCTCAACTAAGCAAGGATTGTTGCGGGCACTCAGCCGCGAATGCGGTACCCCGATCGACCAGTTGACGGCAGAGCACGCGGCCGCCTTAACCGATGCTCAAGAGCGAGAGGCAGGCATCAATCCCCCGCGGACCTATTGGCATGTGGCAAGCCTTTTCCCAAGGCCGCGTTATTCCCGATTTCGGTAAGAGGTGTGACTGCTTCGGCGGCGTAGCGAGACGGCGCGATGCCGAAAAAGTTGCTGAAGGCGCGCGAGAAACTGTTGGGGCTCTCGTAACCGACGCGGTGACTGACTGCGGTGACATTCGCGCCCGTCTTCAGCAGACGCGCTGCTGCTTGGAGACGATTGCGCCGCCGCCACTCACGCAGCGTGTAACCGGTCTCCGCGAGGAAAGTACGCTCCAAGCTCCTGCTGCTGAGATGCACTTCGGAAGCCCAGCGGGCGATCAATCGATCATCGCCGGGGTTGAACAGCAACGCATTGGCCACCGTCAGTGCAGCCGGAGTGCTCGGTAGCGGCAACGCGCCGCCGCCTAGTATTCGCCGCTCCAAAATCGAGAGCACCTGACGCTCGACATTAGCCTGCGGCCTGATGAGCGTGGTCGTGTAACTCTGGTGCAGGGCCAGAAAACAGATCTTCTCTCGATCCGTTATCTGGACGACCGTGATATCCGACAGCACCGTTGCGGTGAGCCGATACTCGAACCAGAAAGGAAGCAGGATCGAATCGGCCTGCACCCGTACCGAGTGTCGAGTCCCCATTGGAAGCCACAGGACGTCATTAGCCGACAGTTCGATCTGTTGATTTGACAGAAAGAAGCGCGAAGAGCCGGCGACCTGCCAGAAGGCCACGCCTTCATCTACGTGTTGACGATCGATGACGTCGACGCTGGGGATCCTCAATGAGAAATCAGTGTCCACAGCCTGGTCGATCTTCACCGTTGCCTCTCCGCGTGTCGATGTTGTCGTGTTCGGCTAGATACCTGTCGAATCGAGCACCGTTCCGTCACCTAGTTTAGCCTAACCTAATTTCGGTACGATCATTGACTGTACGAGCCATTCCACGCATGCCTGCGGCGACTGAATCGGCCCTTACGGGCCGTAGCCAAATGCGACAACACCCACCCGCCCACGCCATTGCTCCGAAGAAAGCAGGGTCCAGTTCCACATGTCCGTTTCCCCCTCCGCCGATACCCGCGCCCCATGGAAGCGCTTCGTCGTGGCCACCACGACGATGCTGGTTCTACTCACCTCTGGTTGCACCGCCGCAGACGACAACTCGACGCCTGGCGACAGTTCCACCCCATCGGGACCCTATCCGATCACGGTCGAGAATTTCGATGGCGGTGTGACGATCGACAAGGCCCCCGAACACATCGTGGTCCTGGAGCAGGACCAGGCCATCGAGGTCATCGATCTTCTGGGTTACTCTGACCACGTGATCGCCTACGCCCAGCCCGAGGCAGTCGTCGACCGACCCTACTTACCGGCGGAATTTCTTCGCGGCGGGGAGAAATTCAATGATGGATTGATCCCGGCCAACCCGGGAACGATCTCGCCCGAAGCGGTTGCCGCGCTCGATCCGGATCTCATCATCGGCCCCGACTACCTCGACGAGAGCGACATCGAAAAACTCAATGCCATTGCGCCGCTCGTGACGACGGCCTCCGGGAACGATGATGACCAGGAGATCGTCGAAAACACCTTCCTGGCGCTGGGAAAGACCAAGAAAGACGCTGCAGCATTTCATGACGCGGCCGTGGACATTCTGCACAATTATGGCGAATCCACCTTCGGTAGCACCAAGCTGGTCCTTGACTACTTCCGCGCCGACGAAGAAGACCTCGGCTCACCCAACTTCGGCTCGAAAATCTACTTCGAAACAGGTCTGGAGCGCGGACCGCTGACGGCCAAGGTGAAAAGCACCGGGGAATCCCAGACACTCTCATGGGAGAACTTCGGTGATCTGGCGCAAGCCGACATCTTCCTCATCGCGAGTATTGTCCCGGACGAAACTCGCGCGGTTCTCGAAGCGGATCCTCGTTGGGCGGATCTACCTGCCGTCAAGAATGATCTTGTTTTCTATCAAGGAGATCCTGAGCTGGAGACCTCGACGAGCAATCCGCTGACGCCACTCGGAGCCCAGCATTTCGTCGACACCTTCGGCGCCCAACTCGCCGAACGCCTGCACGCCGCAGGCCTCGTCGATTGATGACTTCCTATCCCCGTCGGCTGTCACCTTTGGGCACGAACAGCCCTGCTCTCGAAACTGAAACGTGACAGCCGGTGCGGGGCGATGGAACGCTCATAGGGAGATAAGCCGACAGGTCTTCTCGTGCAGCACCCCACGGGTCCATTTGGCACGGAGGCCGAGACCGATCCTAGGAGCGAGAAGCGAACCGCTTATCGAAGCGCCAGTAGAGACTAGAAGCTCGAAAGGTTGCGTCCTTGCGGCAGCTCACGAACGACGACTTCAGAAAACCTGGTAAGTGATGCAGAGGAAGCCCACCGATTGTTCGAGCGTTCCCGCTGAGCGAGTCCGAAGAGCACAACGGGCCCATGCACGCGTCGCCCGGCAGGAATAAGGAAACGCAATGACAGCCTCTGCCCGCACCCAAGGGCCGATCGCCTCGATGGTGTTGTACCCGACGAGCCTGATGCTCGACCACTCTGGGAACGAGCGTGAGGCCTCGCGGCGCGGCGACCTCGGTTATCACCGGGAACTAGTGTCGATTCTGGAGGCAGGGTTGTTCGACGGCCTGTTCGCCGCGGACTTCCTCGCACAGCCGCAACCCGTTGGGGGTTTCCTGCCAGAGCCGGTGACGTTGTTGTCGGGTTTGGCGGGGAGCACGAGTCGGTTGGGGTTGGTTGGGTCACTGTCGACCACCTATAACGAGCCCTATGCCGTCGCCCGGGCGATCGCCTCGCTGGATCACCTTTCCAATGGTCGCGCTGGATGGAACATGGTCACCTCGCCCTTCGAGGCGACCGCGGGCTTGTATGGTCGGGCGCCGATGCCCCACGACGAACGCTATGCCCGGGCGACGGAGTTCGCTGAGGTGGTGGAACAGCTCTGGGACTCGTGGGACGGCGGCAACCGGATCGATGCCGTCCGTTACCACGGCGCGCACGTTGATGTCGATGGGGCGCTCAACATTCCGCGCACCCCACAGGGGAGACCGGTGCGGTTCTCGGCCGGTGTCTCGGTGCCGGGTCGCGCTTTCGCTGCCCGTTTCGCCGATGCCGTCTACATCGGACACGGTACCCCCGCCGAGGTGAACGCCATCGCCCGCGACATCAAGACACAGGCCGTGGCACTCGGGCGTGCTCCGGGCGACATTCGGGTGATGGCCAGTCAGACGGTCGCCGTGCGCGACGATGCCGACGAAGCTGCTGCCCTGCTCGGCACGGTGTCGCCAGAGCAGCGTCTAGACGGCCTGAGGGCACAGCTCGCCTCACTCGGCGGTACGGGCGCCGTGCCCGAAGGCCTCGACATCCCGCTGAGGTCGAGCGACTTCCCACGCAAAACATCGGAGCAGGGCATGGCCGGATGGGCGCAGCGATTGCTCGACGAGATCCACGCCACCGCCCCCACCCTCCGGCAGCTAACGGAGAAGGAGACGACTGTCGCATACGGCCCGCCGGAGGTGGTGGCCGACAAGCTGGAGTCGTATCTGGTCGACGGTGGCATCGACGGGTTCGTGCTCAGCACCCCATTGAACCTCGCCGAGGCCGAGAACCTTGTCGATACCCTCGTGCCCGAACTCCAACGCCGCGCCCTGCACCGCACCGCCTACACCGGAGCCACCCTGCGCGAACACCTCGGCCTTCAACCACCCTTGTCGCCACCCGCGGTCGAGACGAAGAACCACACGCTCACACAACACACCGAGGCCGGGGCATGAACGGAATAGCGCGATGACTGTGACGGCGATCCCACGGCGGTCTGCGGAAGCTCTCGTCTCACGAAGGTCACTGTACAGGCGGCGCAGTGCGGGCCTTCTACTGATCCTCGCCGCACTGGTGGTGGCGGTGCTGGCAAGTTTCGCATTCGGAGCGAATCCGCTCTCGCTGGACGCCGTGTGGCGGGGGCTGTGGCAGCCGGACGACTCGGACGCGTCGACCATCGTATGGACGCTGCGTATCCCCCGGACGATCGTCGGCCTTATAACCGGAGCAGCGTTCGGAGCCTCGGGTGCGCTGATCCAGGCGTTGACCCGGAACCCGCTCGCCGACCCCGGGATCCTCGGAGTCAACGCGGGTGCCGGCTTCGCCGTCACTCTCGGGGTGGGGCTGTTCGGTCTGTCAGGGGTGACCGGGTACATCTGGTTCGCGTTCATCGGCGCGGCCTTCGCGACGACCCTGGTGTACCTAATCGGCTCGGCTGGGCGCGGCACCGCATCCCCGGTCACGCTCGTGCTCGCCGGTGT
Source organism: Brachybacterium sp. AOP42-C2-15 (assembly GCF_052377065.1). Taxonomy (NCBI): domain Bacteria; kingdom Bacillati; phylum Actinomycetota; class Actinomycetes; order Micrococcales; family Dermabacteraceae; genus Brachybacterium; species Brachybacterium sp. AOP42-C2-15. The sequence continues at coordinate 8,582 of NZ_JBQSWK010000056.1, read as the reverse complement.
CGCGCTGAGCGCTGTGCTCGGCGGGTTCTCGACCTTCCTGACCCTGATCGATAAGGACACGTTCCGGTCGATCCGCAACTGGGGCCTCGGATCGATCGCCCGCACCTCGTTGGAGGACACCATGAGCGTGCTGCCGTTCCTTGTGGTCGGACTGATCCTCGCGGTGATCCTCTCCGGCTCACTGAACTCCATCGCCCTAGGCGACGACCTCGCAGCCTCCCTCGGCACGAAAGTCGGCCGCACCCGCGTACTCGGCATCATCGCCGTCACCCTGCTCGCAGGTGGGGCGACCGCACTCACCGGCGGGATCGGGTTCGTGGGGCTCATGGTGCCGCATATCGTGCGCTGGTTCGTCGGCCCAGACCAACGGTGGATCATCCTTTACTCCGCACTGGCCGCACCCACGCTCGTGCTAGCCGCCGACGTGCTCGGCCGGGTGGTCGCCCGGCCCGGCGAGATCGAGGTAGGCATCGTCACCGCGGTCATCGGCGCCCCCGTGCTCATCGCCCTGGTACGCCGCCGGAAAGCGAGCGGGCTGTGAACACAACAGAGGAACAACGTTCGCACGGTGCATATTTCTCCCGTGTCGACTTTGGCTACTCGCTGAAGCGGACACGCACACGCTGGTTCTCGCTCCTGCTGCCGGTGCGCATTGCCGTCGTATCGGTGCTCCTACTCGTGCTCGCGGTCATCGCGGTGGGAGTCGCGATCACGTTCGGGGATTACCCGTTGAACTTACTGCAAGTGTGGCAGGCGATCACCGGTGCGGGTGAAGAGTTCCACCAAACGATCGTGCGGGAGTGGCGCCTCCCCGTCGCGCTCGCGGCCGTCGTGTTCGGGCTCCTTCTCGGCGTCGGTGGCGCGATCTTCCAATCCCTGACCCGCAACCCGCTCGGCTCGCCCGACATCATCGGCTTCGACGCCGGGTCGTATACAGCGGTCGTCATCACCATGCTCGTCGTCGGCACCTCCAACTATTGGACGATCGCCTCGGCATCGATCATCGGCGGCTTGGTCACCGCGTTCCTCGTCTATGTGCTCGCATACCGGCGCGGCATGCACGGATTCCGGCTCATCATCGTCGGCATCGGTGTCTCCGCAATGCTCGGCTCCATCAACGCCTACCTCATCACCCGCGCCGACATCGACGACGCGATGAGCGTCGGCTTCTGGGGCGCCGGATCCCTCAACCGCGTCTCCTGGTCATCCATGACTCCCTCACTGATCATCGCCGCGGTGATCCTCCTCGCAGCCGCCATCCTCGCTCCCGCCCTGAGGCGTCTGGAACTCGGCGACGACGCGGCCGTGACCCTCGGCACCCGGGTCGGGCGTGCCCGCCTCGGACTCATGGTTATCGGTGTCGCCACCGGTGCACTCGTGACCGCCGCCGCAGGCCCCATTGGGTTCATCGCGCTCGCCGCGCCGCAACTCGCCCGCCGGATCACCAGTTCGCCCGGGGTGAATCTGCTCGCTGCGGGGGCGATGGGTGCGGCACTCCTCTCCCTCGCGCACCTGCTCTCGCTCGTGATCGCACAGTTCTACCGGGCGATCCCGGTCGGACTGATCACGGTGTGCATCGGCGGGCTGTATCTGATCTTCCTGCTCATCCGAGAAACCCGCGCACACTACGGAACTCCACGATGACGTCACCAGCTTCTCCCCCTGAGGACACAATGACCCTTGAAAACGCTGTTGCCCGCGTCGTGATTGAGAACGCGACCATCGGCTACGACAAGCGGATCATCTCCCGCGACTTGTCGGTGCAGATCCCGGACGGGTCGTTCACCGCGATCATCGGACCGAACGGCTGCGGCAAATCGACCCTGCTGCGGGCCTTCGCGCGCGTGCTGAACCCGGTCTCGGGGCGAGTGTTGCTGGATGGTCGTGCGATCGCCTCGTACAAGTCGAAGGAGGTCGCCCGGCAGCTCGGGCTCTTGCCGCAGACCTCGCTCTCGCCCGACGGCATCCGGGTCGCTGATCTGGTGGCTCGGGGCCGGGCGCCATACCAGAACCTCATCCAGCAATGGCGCGAATCGGACGAGGCAGCGGTCGCGCGGGCGCTCACGGCAACGCGCCTGACCGAGCTGTCCTCACGGTTGGTGGATGAGCTCTCCGGCGGCCAGCGCCAGCGGGTATGGGTGGCGATGCTGCTCGCACAGGACACCCCGATCATGCTGCTCGACGAGCCCACCACCTTCCTCGACATCGCGCACCAGTACGAGCTGATGGAACTGTTCCGCGGGTTCCACGACGACGGCAAGACCCTCGTCGCCGTGCTGCACGACCTGAACCAGGCCGCCCGCTACGCCGACCACCTCATCGTCATGAAGCACGGACAGGTCGTCACCACCGGTTCCCCCGCAGAGGTGATGACCGTGGAGCTGATCGAGGAAGTCTTCGGGCTACGCGCGCTGATCGTGCCCGATCCGGTCACCGGCACCCCGAACGTCGTTCCACTGGATCCCCGCACCGCCACACTCGCGCCGGTGGAGTTCACCGGACAAGACGCCCAGACCCCCACCCAGGCCCCCGTGGAACAGGAATAACCGTATGGCTCGCAGTCTTCGCCCCCTGGACGTCTATCCGATCACCGTCCGCACCCTCGACGTGCTCCGCGTCGCCGACGTCACCCCGGGTATGCGTCGCGTCACCCTCGGCGGTGCGGAGCTCGCCGCGCACACCGCAGCGAACGGGTACCCGGTAGCAGCGTTCCGCTCCGACGGGTTCGACGACGAGGGCAAGCTCATCCTTCAGCATCCGGACGCGGAGGTTCCCGTGGCACCGACGCAGGCCGACGGGGTGCTGAACTGGCCCCGCGACAACCCGCACCTGCTGTTCCGCACCTACACGATCCGCCGCTGGGACCCGGCCGCCGGCGAGGTCGATCTGGACTTCGTCAAGCACGGCGTCGGACCCGCGACATCGTGGGCCTACTCGGTACAGCCCGGTGAGCGGGTCACCTGGGCCGGTCCGAAATCCTCCGCCCCGCATCCGGTCGGGGCGGATTGGACCCTTGTCGCTGGCGACGAGACCGCGCTGCCCGCGATCGGGCGCTGGTTGGAGGAATGGCCCGAGGGTGCGCGTGGGCAGGTGTTCATCGAGGTCGCCGAGGCCTCGCACCGGCAACTCGACCTGCCGGTTCCCGATGGGGTCGAGATCACCTGGCTGACCCGCGACGGTGCCGAGCCGGGCACCACGACACTGCTGTTCGACGCGATCCGGGCCGCCCACTGGTGGGAGGGCACGGTGTTCGCGTGGGTCGCCGGAGAGACCCTCACCCTCACCCCGATCCGCCGGTGGCTGCGGAACGAGAAGGGCCTGCCGAAGGAGCAGGTCGAGGTGACCGGGTACTGGCGGCGACAGGAAGTTGTCGTGGATGAATCGGGTGCGCTGGATCTCGATGCCACCGAGGACGACGGTGAAGCGTTCCACGAGTTGAGTGAACTCGCCCCCGGTTTCGTGCTACGGGTCGCCGCGACGATCGGACTCGCTGGTGCGCTCGGCGACCAGGCCCGCACGGTCGTGGAGGTTGCGGAGGCGACCGATACCGCCCCTGCCGGAGTGGAGAAGCTGCTGCGCTACCTCACCGCCATCCGGATCACCGAACAGACCGACGGAGGCTACCGGCTCACGAGCCTCGGGCGGAGTCTGGAGAACGATTATGTGTCCGAGGCGCTGAGCCTTACCGGGCTGTATGCGCAACGCGAACTCGGCGGCCTACTCTCCCTGCTAGCCGCGGTGCGCACCGGCCGAGGGGATCACGACCGCTGGTTCGGTGCGGAATGGGCCGACCGCACCGTGAGCGATGCGACGCTGTTGACCGCTCGGGTCGAGGAGGAGGCCGGTATTGCCGAGTACGAGGCAGGCGCTGTCGCAGCCGCCCCCGTATTCGATGGACTCAGCACGGTCGTGGTCGTGGGGCGTGCTCCCGGCGCGTTTGCGGAGGCCCTCGTCACTGCTCGCGAGGATGTGCAGGCACTCGTGGTGGCTGCCCCCTCGGAGCTGGACGCGCTGCGCGCCCTGCACGGCGAGCACGCCCGCGTCAGCCACACCCCCGGCACGCTGCTGTCTCGGCTTCCTGAGCCCGTCGATGCCGTCCTGCTTGTGGGCGCGCTGAGCAGTCTGCCGGATGCGGATGCCGCCCACGCGCTGCGCGAGGCCGCCGCGAGCGTGCAACCGGGAGGAAGAGTGCTCGTGTTCGGCGAGGTGCTCGACCCGGTACTCGCCGACGAGCACGAGTACGAAGACGACCTCATCGAGTTCGCCCTGACCGGCGGCGGTGCTCGCACCCACGACGAACACCTGGCACTGTTCGCCGCCGCCGGACTCGGCGAACCCGCACGCTCCACCATCGGCTGGGGCAACACCCTCTATGCCGCGACCGCAATCGGCTGAGGTCATCGATGGGCGGGCGGGGCGCAGGAACGCGGGCGGGATTCTTCGAACCACCCGTAGCGCCACCCACCACCGACCGGCTGCGAATAGACCCCTCCTGGTCGGCCGCACGCCTGAGCGGGTCGATCATCCGCGGGGTATGGCCGTGGATAGCAGCAGGGTCAGTGTTGCTGATCGTGCACGGGATCGCGGGGATGCTGCTGCCGGTCGTGATCGGCATGCTCGTCGACAAGGTCGTCGCACCGTCGGCTGCGGGGGTGGGGTTCGCTTCGGTGACCGGCCCGCTTGTGTGGTGGGGGCTCGCACTCGTCGGCGTCTACCTGGTGGTAAATCTGTCGTATCGGTTCGGGGGCAGGCTTGGCTGGTTCGGGGTGCAGCGCTCGCAGTTCGAGCTCTCCCAGGCGGTGCTCTCGCGTGTGCTTGACCCGCGCGGGATGGTGGGAGCGGCGCGTGCGCCGGGTGGGCTGCTCGCGGTCGCGACCGGTGACGTGCACCGCGCGTGTCTCGTGCTCTACGTCACGGTGTACCCGCCGGGTGAGATCGTCGGGCTGCTCACCGCCGCCGTGATCCTGTTCGCGATCCACCCGTGGCTGGGTCTCGGGGTCGTGGTGGCGTTGCCGATCGTGGTCGTGCTCATGCAACTCGCCGCGATCCCGCTGCGACGACGGAGCATCCGCGAACAGGCGGGACTCGCGGATGCGGCCGCCGTCGCGGCCGACCTGGTGGCGGGGTATCGGGTGATCCGCGGGATCAACGCCCAGGCCACCGCAGCCGGCCGCTACCGTACGGTCAGCCGGGAAGCGCTGCGCGGCACCCTCGCGGCACAATTCGCCCGAGCCGGATTCGACGGCATCAGCACCGCGACCGCGCAACTCTTCGCCGCGGCTGTGGTAGTCGCTGCAGCGATACTCGCGTTCACCGGGCAGCTCACGATCGGGCAACTTGTGACCGTCGCCGGGGTCGCGGTCAGCCTGATCGGACCGCTCGACGGACTCGTCGGCACCCTCGGCACCTTCTGGGCGATCTCGCAGGCCTCCGCCCGCCGCGTGCTCGACCTACTCTCGGAGCCCGCGAATCCTGCCGGGCTCGGAGAACACACCGGCGACACCACCCAGCGGGTCGGCACTGCCGAAGACCTGCTGCGAGTGGATCGGCTCGCACTCCCGGACGGATCGCTGCTGAATACCACCGTGTCGTCCGGGGAGTTCGTCGTGATCGACCTCCCCCAGGCCGGGCAACGCCTCCTCACCGACGTGCTCTCCGCACAGGCCGTACCCGTGACCGGGCAGGTGCTCCTCGATGGGGTGGCCGTGGAGGCCTGGGATCCGACCACCCTGCGCGAGCGCGTCCTAGCCGTGCCGCACACAGCAGGCTTGTTCGCCGGAACCGTGCTCGAGAACGCGCGGGCCACCGGTGACAAGCCGCTCGACGAGGCCATCGCGCGGACGGCGCTCAGGGTCGCCGCGCTGACGGAGACGGAACTGCCCTCGGGCTACGACGCCACCCGGGTCGGCGACGGTGGCCGTGAACTTTCTGGTGGTCAGCGGCAGCGAATTGCCCTGGCCCGCGCGATCACCGCCGACCCTGACCTGCTCGTGCTCACCGATCCCACCAGTTCGGTCGACGCCGTCACCGAGCAGCACATCGCCGCCGCCCTCCGCACTCACCGGGTCGGGCGCACCACAATCGTCCTCACCTCCTCGCCCGCGTTCCGTGCCGTCGCCGATCGCCTGATTGCGCCATACGAAGGCGGTGAGCCCTCGTGACAGGTTCAGCTGAGACCGCCTTCGACGGCCCGTTGCCGATCGCGACCGGCCGCACTGTCGCACGCACCCTCTGGCGGATGCTCGCCGGGCGACGCCTGCGCCTGGTAGGGCTGCTGCTGCTCTTCTTGCTGGAGGCCGCGACCGCGGTGGTGTTCCCGCTCATCGTCGGAAGCCTCGTCGATGCCGTTGCTCACACCAGCGGGAGTGTGCCCGCATCGTTCTGGTGGCAGCTCGCCGCGCTCGCTGGCGCCGCGATCGCCGCCGGGATCCTCGCTTGGGCCGGCGCGATCGCCCTGGCGAGGCTCGCCGAGACCGTCATCGCGGAACTGCGCGAAAACTACGTCGCCGCCGCCCTGGGCCTGCCGCGCCGGGTGATCGAGACCGCGGGCACCGGGGATGTCGTCACTCGCGCCTCCGACGACATCGCCCAAGCTGCCGAGACCCTCCCGAACGCCCTGCCACGCGTGGCGATCTCCGCGTTCACCATCGTCATCGTCGGGGTCAGCCTCACCGCCCTCGACCCCCGCTACCTCATCGGCTTCGCCCTCACCCTGCCGCTCTACGCACTCACCCTGCGCTGGTACCTGCGCACCGCACCGGCCGTGTACGCCGCCGACCGGGCCGCGGAATCCGTGCGCGGACAGCACATCCTCGGCACCCTCACCGAACTCCCCACCGTCACCGCCCACCGCCTCGAACACCGCCAGCTCACCCGCATCCGCGACGCGGCCTGGCAGACCGTGCGGTGGGCGATGCGAACGCGCATCATTCAGAACCGCCTCTTCGGCCGCGTCAACCTCACCGAAGCCATCGGCCTGTTTGCCGTGCTCGCCGTCGGTATCTGGCTCGCCTACACGGACTCAGCAACCCCCGGCGATGTCACCGCCGCAGCCCTCCTGTTCCTCCGCACCGTCGCACCCATCGCCGCACTGCTCTTCGTGATGGACGAACTGCAGTCCGCGCTCGCCGCCCTCGGCCGCATCATCGGCGTCATCGAACAGCCCGTCGAAGAAGCCGCCCCCAGGTCTACGGGTAGCAGCGATGGCAACGTCACACTCCACGATGTCTCGTTCAGCTACGACGGCAGCACCCCTGTGTTGCAGAACATCTCTCTCGCTATCGCTCCGGGAGAGTCCGTTGCGCTCGTCGGAGCCACCGGATCGGGGAAATCTACCCTCGCAGCCCTCATCGCGGGCATTCACCCACCAACGGCCGGACGCATCGATCGGTCCGTGCCCGCTGAGCAGATCGTGACCGTCACGCAGGAATCCCACGTCTTCACCGGCACCCTCGCCGAAAACCTCAGCCTCGCTGAGCCCACTGCTGACCATGACCTCCTGCGAGACGCCCTCACCGTCGTCGGCGCAAACCAGATCCCGGCGCAACTGCCCGACGGACTCAGCACACTCGTCGGACACGGCGGGCACCCACTCACCGGGTCCGCCGCCAGCCATCTTGCTCTCGCCCGTGCCCTCCTCGCGAACCCTGCCCTCGTCGTCCTCGACGAAGCCACCGCGGATGCCGACACCGCAGACACCACCGCCCTCGACCACGCCACTCGCGCCCTCACCAAAGGGCGCACCGCGCTCGTCATCGCACACCGACTCTCCCAGGCAGCCAGCTGCGACCGCATCATCGTCATGGAACACGGCCGCATCATTGAGCAGGGCAACCACGACGCCTTGCTGCTGACCAACGGCCCATACGCAACACTGTGGGCTGCTTGGAGCAGCGGAACAGAACGTGATGAGGGGGCCGTTTGACGTGCGCTCTCACCATCTGTCTTGAGTCGTCCGCGCATGTCGCGGACGACTCAATCATCAGCGCCCGCGGGAGCACCCCATGAGCAAGGTCGGTGATCCTCCGCAACCGGGGCGGTTTCGTGAACTCGCACCGCTCTTGGGGCCGCTTGCAGTGGTCGAGTCCGTGCGCACGGAACCGGTGGAACCCGTCGCGTTCGCGCACGCGAAGATCATCCACGTCATGGCAGGTACCAGCCGCGTCACGACCTCCACGGGCCAATGGCTGCTCAGCGCAGGCGATGTGTTCGTGCTGGGGTCTCGGGCATGGTGTCAAGCGAACCCGGAACCGCAGGTGCGGTGCTGGACTATCTACCTCGATCAGGAGTTCCTGCGCTGGCACATGATCTGGGTGCTGCCCGGCCCCGAGCGGGTACTGCCCGGCCTGCACCCGGCGCAGTGGAACGGTGAAGCGATGGTGTTTCATGCCGGGCGGGAACGGCTGGCACGGTTGGAACCTGTGCTGCGGCGGATGAGCGTCATCCCGCATCAGGGCGGCTCGGAATCGATCGCACGGCTGATCACGCTATTCGCGCAGACCGCGGAGCAGATCGTTCCGGCATTGGTGACCGATCAAGATGGGGCCTGACCCTTGTTCGTGGACACGCTGATTCCAGCATCT
>NZ_JBQSWK010000055.1:0-14397 GCF_052377065.1 Brachybacterium sp. AOP42-C2-15 | reverse complement strand
GCGCATCCGGGGCGGGTGACCCGCCTGGTGAGCCTCGGCGGCTCCGCCTCGGCGCAGCAGGGTCAGGTCGACTCCGTGTTCTTTCCCGGGGTGATCGAGGCTGTGCGGAAGGAGGGGATGGAGTCGTTCTGCATCGGTCAGGGCCTCAGCCCCGACGTCACCTCTCGGCGGGCCCGCGCGACACGTACCGCTTTCCTCGCGGCCGACCATCTCGCGGTCGCGGCACTGCTCAGCGCCACCGATGACACCCCGGGGGTGCCCGATGACGTGCTCGAGGAGTGCATGGTGCCGGCCCTGTGGGTGGCGGGGACCGAGGACCACCCGCGCTTCGAGGACTCCCAGCGGGCTGCCGCACTGATGCCGGACGCGGAGTTCGTGCCGCTGCCCGGGCGCGACCACGGCGGCACGCTGTTCCCCTCGGATGAGGTGCTCGCGCACGCCCTGCCGTTCCTGCGCTGAGAGTTCCTGCAGTGAGAGTTGGAGCTCCTGCTCCGCTCCCGGTCCGCCGGGTGATCGCGCTGTCCCGGGCCTCGCGCTGGTCCCCGGGCTCGCGCTAGTCCCCGGTGCTCGCGCTGGTCCCCGGGGGCTCGCGTTGGTCAGAGGACCTGGCGGAGCAGCGCCACCAGGGCGACGACGACGATGATGCCGCGCAGCAGCCACTCGGGCATCCGTTTGGCCAGGTGGGCACCGAAGTACCCGCCCAGCAGAGCCCCCACAGCGATGGCTGCGGTGGCGAGCCACACGATCTCCACCCCGAGCACGAAGTGCGCGATGACGTAGACGGTTGCCGCGGCGAGGTTCACCACCAGGCTGAGCAGGTTCTTGATGCTGTTGACCGAACCCATCGGCCGGCCGGTGAAGATGCCGAGGATGCCCAGATAGAGCACCCCCTGCGCTGCGGTGAAGTAGCCGCCGTAGACCGACGCACCGCCCATCGCGGCGATCAGCCCCGGAGACCGATATGGGCTGCGCTGCTCGGCTGCCTCCGTTGCTGGCCCCTCGGCGACGGTCCGGCGGCGGGCCGACCGGCGATCCTGCCGATCGCGCAGGAACGCGGTGAGGCGCTTCTGGAAGATCACCATCGCCAGGGCGACGATGATCAGCACCGGCACCACGACGTCAAGCGCCTGTGCCGGGGAGATCAGCAGCAGGAGCGCTCCGAGGGTCGCGCACACCGCCGTGACGAGCAGCAGCGGCCGAAGGTTCCCCTTCTCCTGGGCGATCTCCCGGCGGTACCCGTAGGTGGAGCCGATGGTGGAGAACAGGATCCCGATGGTGTTGGTGCGCACGGCGACCCCGGGCGGGATGCCGAGGGCGAGGAGCACGGGGAGGGTCAGCAGGGAGCCCGAGCCGACTGCCGCGTTGATCGCACCGGCGAGGGTGCCCAGGGCGAGCAGGAGGATCAGCGAGAGGGGTTCCACGGGCGTCGACCCTACTGCGCACGGAGCCGCGGCGAGCGGACGTCCGCCCGGTGGCGCGCGCGCGGAGAGGCGCGGCGCGTCAGCGGGTCAGGTCCTCCAGCACCTCGTGCAGGACCTGGGCATGGTTGTGCTCGGTGTCCTTCGCGGCGAACAGGAGCACGATCCTCCGGGCCTCGGCCTCGTTCGCCCGGTCCAGCAGCGCCTGAGGAGCGTCGCTGGTCTCGAGCTCGTGGCGGTACCTGGCCGAGAACTCCTCGAAACCCAGCTCATCGCCGTGGAATACCTTCCTCAGCTCGGAGCTGGGGGCGACGTCCTGGTCCCAGTCGTCGTGCGCGAGCCGCTCCTTCTTGATGCCTCGGGGCCACAGCCGATCCACCAGCACCCGGTATTCGTGAGCGGCGGAGCCCTCGTCGTCCAGCACGTCGTGAACGCGCTCCAGGGTGATCTCGGGGGTGCTCATGATCCGATCCTTCCTGTGGTGGAGCAGACAGGGCCCGGTCTGCGCCGAGGGCGAGCCGGGCCCTGAGGTCAGGGGGCGAGCAGCCGCTCACGCGGGCGCGGGCCGGTCGAAGGGGAGCGCTCAGGCGAGCGCGGCCTGCGCTGCCTCGTAGTCGGGCTCCTCGGAGACCTCGCCGACCTGCTCGGTGTAGAGGACGTTGCGGGTCTCGTCGGTGATGATCACCGCGCGGGAGAGCAGCCCGGCGAGCGGTCCATCGCTCATGGTCACGCCGAAGTCCTCACCGAAGGAGGAGCGGAAGGCGGAGCCGGTGACGACGTTCTCGATGCCCTCGGCGCCGCAGAAGCGGGCCTGGGCGAAGGGCAGGTCCTAGGAGACGCAGACGACCACGGTGTTCTCGAAGCCCGCAGCGAGCTCGTTGAACTTCCGCACGCTCATCGCGCAGGTGCCGGTGTCCACCGAGGGGAAGATGTTCAGGACCACGCGCTTGCCGGCGAGGTCGGCGCTCGAGACGGCACCGAGGTCCTGGCCGACGAGCTCGAAGGCCGGCAGGGCAGAACCCGTGGCCGGCAGCTCGCCGACGGTGCTGATGGGAGTGTTCTTGAAGGTGATGGAAGCCATGACTCCATCATCTTCTTCGGAGCTGAGCGGCACAAGCCGCTTCCTGGGAGCCGGCCTCGGCACAGCGCGAAGGCCGGGACCGCCAGGTCAGTCCATCGTCTCCCGCAGCCGCTCGGTCTGCTCCTCGACGTCGAAATCGGCGACGTGCCACTGCGGGTCGATGCCCTCGAGGGCGTTCAGCAGCAGCTGCTGGACTGCGATCCTGGCGTACCACTTGCGGTCGGCGGGGATCACGTTCCAGGGGGCCGCGACCGTCGAGGTCGCCCTCAGCGCCCGTGTGTACGCCTGCATGTAGTCATCCCAGTGCTGGCGCTCGTCGACATCACCCGGGTTGAACTTCCAGTGCTTGTCCGGGCGCTCGAGCCGTTCCATCAGCCGCTCCCCCTGCTCCTGACGGGAGATGTGCAGCATGACCTTCACGATCGTCGTCCCCGCCTCGGTGAGCTCCCGCTCGAAGGCGTTGATGGCGGTGTACCGCTCGCGGATCTCTTTCGCGTCGGCCCAGCCGTGCACGCGATGGATCAGCACATCTTCGTAGTGCGAGCGGTCGAAGACCCCGATCATACCCGGAGCTGGGGTGCGCTTGCGGATCCTCCAGAGGAAGTCATGGCGCTTCTCCGCCGGGGTCGGGGCCTTGAAAGCGGCGATGTCCACGCCCTGCGGGTCCACGTTCCCCACCACATGGCGCATGATGCCGCCCTTGCCGGAGGTGTCCATCCCCTGGACGACCAGCAGCACGGAGCGGCCGCCCTCCTGACCATGGTGGGCCGCGTACAGGCGCTCCTGGAGCTCGTCGAGCTCGCCATCGCGATCCGCGAGCACCTCCTTGCCGTCGTCCTTCTTCCCGTCGAAGCCGGGGGTGGCGCGGGGGTCGAGCTCGGTGACCTCGCCCTTCCACCCGGATTCGATCAGAAAGCCGGTGGGCGTCTGGTCTCTGGGCGCTGACTGCTTCGGTGTCTTCGAGGTCTTCGGCTTCTTCGACATGAACGCAGGGTAGCCCGGGCGGCTCCCCGAGGTGGGGCTTCGCCGCCGATTTGACTCCACCGTCCGGTCGGCGGAATGTCGTCGCATGACCTTCACCGCCATCACCAATGCCCATATCGTCCCCATCGAGGGCGAGCCCTTCGACGGGACGCTCCTGATCCAGGACGGACGGATCACCGATCTCGGGCCCGACCTGGAGATCCCTGCAGATGCCGAGGTGCTCGACGCGGCGGGCGGCTGGCTGCTGCCGGGGTTCATCGACGCCCACGTGCACCTCGGCGTGTGGGAGGAGGGCGAGGGCTGGGCCGGCCAGGACACCAACGAGATGACCGACCCGGTGATGGCCGCGGCACGCGCGATCGACGCGATCAACCCCGTCGAGGTCGGCTTCGACGACGCGATCATCGGCGGCATCACCGCGGTGAACGTCAATCCCGGCTCCGGGAACCCGATCGGTGGCCTCGCGGTCGCGATCCGCACCCATGGCCGCGTGGTGGACGACATGGTGCTGCGCAGCCCCTCCGGGCTCAAGGCCGCGCTCGGCGAGAACCCCAAGCGCGTCTACGGGGAGCGGAACCAGACCCCCTCGACCCGACTCGGCGTGGCTCTCACGATCCGTCAGGCCTTCGCGAAGGCCCGCGCCTGGAGCGCGAAGCCCGTCGAGGAACGCGATGCGGATCTGGTCTCCGAGGCGCTCACCCGGGTGCTGGAGCGCGAGATCCCGTGGCGCCAGCACTCGCACCGGGCCGACGACATCGCCACCGCCCTGCGGCTCGCCGAGGAGTTCGGCTACGAGCTGGTGCTCGACCACGGCACCGAGTCGTACCTGATCGCCGACCGGATCGCGGCCGCCGGGGTGCCGGTGCTCTACGGACCGCTGATCGTCTCCCGCTCCAAGGTGGAGGTCCGGAACCGCACCCCGCAGGCGCCCGGGATCCTCACCGCGGCAGGGGTGAAGGTCTCGATCATCACCGACCATCCGGTGGTGCCGATCGAGTTCCTCATCGACCAGGCGGCTCTCGCCGTCAAGCACGGCATGGCCTCGGCCGACGCGCTGCGGGCGATCACCCTGAACCCGGCCGAGGTGCTGGGGATCGCCGATCGGCTCGGCTCCCTCGCCCCGGGCAAGGACGCGGATCTGGTGCTCTGGGAGGGCGATCCGCTGGATGTGCGGAACCGGACGCTGCGGGTATGGCAGAGCGGCCGCGAGGTCATGCATCGCGACGACGCCGGCGAGCCGGTGATAGCCGCGCGCTGAGGAGGCGGGCGGCCCGCCCGGCGCTCAGCCTTCGTAGGCTGGCGGGCCGTCCTCGGAGGCGGGCTCCTCGGCCGTGAGCGGCAGGTGGAACCGCTCCCGGGCGTTCTCCGGCACCAGGTCCAGGTGCTCCGCGAGGTTCTTGCGGATCAGGCGGTGCACGAGCGGGCAGTAGGGATGCAGCTGCAGTCCTCGCTCGCGGAGGTCGGCGAACATGCCACGGACGAGCTGGCCGGCCAGGCCCTGTCCCTGGAACGCCTCGTCGATCTCGGTGTGCACCGCTGCGAGAACTTCCCCGCGCAGCCGGTAGTCCACGAATCCGGCCGTGGTCCCGTCCACGCGGATCTCGTAGCGCGAGTTCTCGGGGCTGTCGATGACAACGGTGTCCATGGCGTCTCCTGCCGACGGTGGGGTCCGGGCGGGTGCTGTGCCCGGTCCCCACCGTAGTGCGGGGTCATGATGCCCGGCCAGGGTGCGCAGCCAGGGCGCTCGGCTGCGGCGCACAGTCGCAGTGCACAGCCGCAGTGCACAGCGAGCACCAGTCGTCGAGCGCACGACCGCAGTACCCAGCGAGCATCAGTCGTCGAGCGCGCGGCGATCGTCAGTCGTCGATCCTGACCTCACCGGTCTCGACGTCGACCTCCACGTCGACGTCGCCGCCGTCGGCCCGGTCGATGTCGATCTGGTAGCGGATCTTGCCGTCGTCGGAGTCCAGGTCCCAGCCGCTGACGCGCCCGGGCTCCTCACCGAGGGCGATCTCGATCGCCTCGGCGTAGGCCATCGGGGAGGTCACGTCGACCACGGGGTCCTGGTCGTCGTCATCATCGGTGTCGTGTGCGGTGACCTCGCCGGTGGTGGCGTCGATGTCGAGCTCGTGCTGGGTGCCGTCCGCGATGAGCTCGAGCTCCCACTCCCAGGCGCGGTCATCGTGGTCGATCTCGATCTGCACGAGCTCGCCGCCGCCCACGGTCTCGGTGGCGATCTCGAGTGCTCGTTCGGCGGTGATCGGCAGCTCCTCGGTGGCGAGATCCGCGTCCTCGGGCAGTGCGGCCGCGGCGGGTTCCTGCTGCGCGGAGCCCGTCGCGCCGCCGTCATCGCTCGCAGCGCTGTCGTCGGTCGAGGTGTCATCGGCCGCGCCATCGTCGGTCGCAGCACCCTCGTCGGAGGCGTCACCTCCCTCCTGGGCGGTGCCGGACCCCTCGCTGGGCGCTGCGCCGTCCTCGCTCTGATCAGTGCCGCCGCAGCCGGCGGCGAGGGCGACGACGAGTGCCCCGAGCGCCGCGGCGCGGGCGGTGGTGCGGGGACGGATGAGGGTGCGGTTCATGGGGTGCCACCTTCCTGGAGGGGTGCTGCCACCCGCGGCGGCAGACTCCCGATGTCGAACAGTCACCCCAGGCTAGAACGGGGAAGGGGCCATGAGCGGATGCTGAGGAGACTCTCATCCGCCTCTCATCGGCTGTGGACCGAACGGTCCGGGTCGGGACCGTCGGCCCCTTTCCAGGTCCGCGATCCGGCTCTACAGTGAGGATGTCGTCCCTGCCGGAGCTCCTGCAGGTCTCCCGACCCCTTGGAAGGCGCCATGACCATGAACTCTCGCTGGCCCGACTCTCCTGCCACTGCCCCGACGGAGGAGGACCTCCGGCGGCTCCACGCCTGGTGGCGGGCCGCGAACTACCTGTCGGTCGGCCAGATCTACCTCAAGGACAACCCGCTGCTGCGCCGACCGCTGCAGCGGGAGCACGTCAAGCCGCGGCTGCTGGGGCACTGGGGCACCACGCCGGGCCTGACATTCCTGTACGCGCATGCGAACCGGTCGATCGCTCAGCGCGGGCTGAAGGCCATGTACATCACCGGCCCCGGTCACGGCGGCCCGGGACTGGTCGCCTCGACCTATCTCGAAGGCACCTACTCCGAGGTGTATCCGGCGGTGAGCGAGGACGAGGACGGGCTGGCTCGGCTGTTCACCCAGTTCTCCTTCCCCGGCGGGATCCCCTCGCACGTGGCCCCGGAGACGCCCGGTTCGATCCATGAGGGCGGCGAGCTCGGATACGCGCTCTCGCACGCCTACGGCGCGATGTTCGACAGCCCGGATCAGATCGCTTTCACGGTGATCGGGGACGGGGAGGCGGAGACGGGACCGCTGGCCACCTCCTGGCATTCCAACAAGTTCGTCAATCCCCAGAACGACGGCGTGGTGCTGCCGATCCTGCATCTGAACGGTTACAAGATCGCCAATCCGACGGTGCTCGCGAGAATCGGGGACGAGGAGCTCGCCTCGCTGATGCGCGGATACGGGCACACCCCGCTGTTCTTCACCGGCGGGTTCGACGATGAGGACCCGCTGGAGACCCATCGACGCTTCACGGAGGTCCTGGATCAGGCGCTCGATCAGATCGCGGAGATCAAGCAGCACGCGGCCGAGGATGCCAAGGCCGGTCGCGAGACCGAGCGCCCTGCCTGGCCGATGATCGTCTTCCGTACCCCGAAGGGGTGGACCGGGCCGAAGGAGATCGACGGCAACAAGACCGAGGGCTCCTGGCGCTCGCATCAGGTGCCGCTGGCCAACGCACGGGACACCGACGAGCATCTCGCGAACCTCGATTCCTGGCTGCGGTCCTACCGGCCCGAGGAGCTGTTCGACGAGGAGGGCAGGCTGCACGAGGACATCGCCGCCGCCGCGCCGACCGGTGAGCTGCGGATGTCCGCGAATCCCTCCACCAACGGCGGCTCGGTGCTCATCCCGCTGCGACTACCGGACTTCCGCGAGTACGCCGTGGAGGTCCCCCGTCCCGGAGGTGTGATCGCGGAGGCGACGAAGGTGCTGGGCACCTGGTTGCGGGATGTAGTCCGGGACAATCCGTCGAACTTCAGGATCTTCGGCCCGGACGAGACGGCGTCGAACCGGTTGCAGACGGTCTATGAGGCCACCGACAAGCAGTGGAACGCGGACTTCGAGGAACATGACCGCTCCGAGCATCTCGCCCGTGCCGGGCGGGTGATGGAGGTGCTCTCCGAGCACCAGTGCCAGGGCTGGCTCGAGGGATACCTGCTCACGGGCCGCCACGGCATGTTCTCCTCCTATGAGGCGTTCATCCACATCGTCGACTCGATGGTCAACCAGCACGCCAAGTGGCTCAAGGTGTCAGGTGAGCTCGAATGGCGCCGCCCCATCGCCTCGCTGAACTACCTGCTGAGCTCCCATGTATGGCGGCAGGACCACAACGGCTTCTCGCACCAGGACCCGGGCTTCATCGATCACATGGTCAACAAGAAGGCGGAGATCGTACGGGTCTACCTCCCGCCGGACGCGAACACGCTGCTGTCCACCTATGACCACTGCCTGCGCTCGAAGCAGTACGTCAACGTCGTCGTCGCCGGCAAGCAGCCGGGCCCGACCTGGCTGAGCATGGACGAGGCGGTCGTCCACTGCGCGCGCGGGCTGGGGATCTGGGACTGGGCGGGCACCGAGCAGAGCGGCCAGGAGCCGGAGGTGGTCCTCGCCTGCGCTGGGGACATCCCCACCATCGAGGTGCTCGCCGCGGCGAAGATCCTCCGTGCGGAGATCCCCGAGCTGCGGGTGCGGGTGCTGAACGTGGTGGATCTGATGCGTCTGCAGGACGACACCGAGCACCCGCACGGCCTCTCGCAGCGGGACTTCGACGGGTATTTCGGGCAGGACATCCCGGTGGTGTTCGCCTATCACGGCTATCCGTGGCTGATCCATCGCCTGGCCTACCGCCACGACCGCACCTCCCGGATCCATGTGCGCGGCTACAAGGAGGAGGGCACCACGACGACGCCCTTCGACATGCTGATGCTCAACGACGCGGACCGCTACCACCTGGTGATGGACGTGATCGACCGGGTCGAGGGGCTCAGCATCCGCTACGCCGGCCTGCGCCAGCAGATGGTGGATTCCCGCCTGCGGGCGCGGGCCTACGCCTACGAGCATGGGGAGGACGCCCCGGACATCGCCCAATGGCAGTGGGGAGACGGCGGCGATTCCGTCTCCGGCGGGGCCGCGGTCGACACCGGCGGAGACAACGCCTGAGGCCAGCGGCGAGGATTCAGGTCACCGCGCAGCGCTGCAGGTCCGGGACCTCTGCGCGCTGCGCGAATCCGGCCGCGACATAGGTCTCCACGGCGCCGGCCTGGGAGCGCGGGGTGCACACCAGCGCGCTCGAGGCTCCCAGGTCGCGCAGCTGCGCGGCGGCGGCACGGCAGATCGCACGACCGTGGCCGCGCCCGCGGTGGTCCGCGTGCACGCCCATCGGTTCGATGAGTCCGGGGCGGCCGACGCCGGCGGACCAGACGGTGACCACCGCGACTGCGGTGCTGTCACAGTCGCGGCCGAGCAGCGAGACGGCGTCGCGATAGGCCGGTGAGGTGGTCATGATGCGGAAGCGCTCATCAGTCACGCCGGGGCTGTCGAAGGCGGAGCGGTGCACGGCCGTGTACTCCGCGATGGTGTCGGCGCCGACCTGCTCGATGACGATCCCGGGCTCCTCGACCGGCGCGGCGAGGCCCCGGCGCAGGGGCACCCACGGCTCTCCCTCGCTCCAGCCGCGCCGCAGCAGCTCGGTGCGAAGACCATGCGCGGAATGCGCCTCCACGAAGGCCTGGCCCTCCGGCAGCACCGCATGCTCGGGCCGGGCGAGGGCCTCGGCCATGGAGCGGGCGAGTTCCTCGTCGGCGGCCAGAGCAGGATCCACAGCGGTGCGCACGAGGTCCGGCCCGTCCAACAGGCCGAGGGCGACCAGGCGATCCTCGCGGTGCCAGAGGCGCAGGTGCGCCGTAGCGGCCTCGGCCCCACGCAGGTGGTGCCAGCCGAGATCGCCGGGATGGAGATGGAACGGGCCATCCTCCCGCTGCCAGGTGCGCAGCGTCCCGATCGCGTGCTCGAGAAGGTCGGGGGTCGGGATGGTCAGCGTCGTCGCCATGACTGGATTCCACCATCGTCGGGGCTGACGGTCCAGAGGTTTTCTTCGCACGCGGACGGTGTTCTGGCTCTGGGGTGCTGATGAGGTGCGTCGAGGGGGCCACGAGAGGTGCCCTCGACGGCCGACACTACGATCAGGGCGAGGACGATCGGGTGACGCGCAGGCACGCGCAACGCCCACCGGGAGGGGACAGTCATGAACGACGCAGCAGCCGACGGCATCGAGTCTGTGCGGCGGATCGTGCGGGTCCGGGGCCGGGTGCAGGGAGTCGGTTTCCGGATGGATGCCGCCTCGGCGGCATCGCGGCTGGGTGTCGGCGGCACGGTGCGGAATCTGCTCGATGGCACGGTCGAAGCCGACGTCGAGGGCCCGCCGGAGGCCGTGGAGTCGATGATCGAGCACCTGCGAAAGGGTCCTTCGAGCGCCCGCGTCGACGGGATCGACGTACACCGGGAGGCACCGCGCGGGGCGGACTCGTTCCGGGTCACGGGCTGAACGGCGTCCGGAGCTGAACAGCATTGCGGGCCGGGAGGTTGCGCAGCCTGCGGGATCCCGCTGCCGGCGGTGTTACTGGAGGGGCGTCGCCTGTCGGCCGCGAGAGCGAGAGGTGAGCACGTAGTACGCGGCCAGGAGGGCGCCGGCGCTCACCATCGCAGTCGAGGTGAGTATCAGGACCCCCTGGCCGGCCCGGTCGATGATCAGCCCGCCCACGAGCGCACCGGCGGCGATCGAGATGTTGAAGACCGCGCTGTTCAGCGCAGTGCCCTCTTCGAGGACCTCACCGGCCTCGGAGCCCACGAAGGCCTGGATGGCCACCGAGATCGCTCCGACGAACAATCCCCACAGCGGCAGGATCGCGAGGGCCATGGCCGGGCTGTCCATGAGCAGGTGCACCGCGATCAGCGACACCCCCACCCCGGCGGAGACCACCAGCACGCCCCAGGGGGCGCTGCGGCGCAGCAGCGGGGCCACGGCGAAGTTGCCGATCAGTCCGGCGATGCCGTAGGCCAGGAGCATCATGCCCACATCGGTCACGGGCACATCCGCCCGCTCCAGCAGGATGGGGCTGACATAGGAGTAGGTGATGAACTGCGCGACCACCACCAGGAGGGTGAGGGCCACCGCGTAGCGCACCCCGCGAGTGCGGGCTGCGAGGAGCATCATCGCCGGGGTGACGTTGACCGGCGAGCGCACGGGACGCACCAGCACCAGGATCAGGAGGGCGACGACCGCAGCGACCGCTCCGACGATCGCGAAGGCGGCCCGCCACCCCATGTGGGTGCCGATCCAGGCGGCGACCGGCACGCCCAGCACCAGCGCAGCCCCCGCGCCGCTGAAGGCGATGGTCAGCGCCCGCGCGGCATGCTCCTTCCCGACCTGGCCGAGGGCAACGATCGCCATCACCGCCCAGTACAGGCCGATCGAGATGCCGGCGAAGAGGCGGGAGATCAGAAGCACCGCGAAGGTCGGGGCGATGACGCTCAGAGCGCTGGAGACGACGACGGAGGCGAGGGCGAGGACCAGCACGAGGCGGCGATCCATCCCGCGCACGATCACGGGGGTGAGGACGGCGACGATGCCGGCGAGGACACCGGGCACCGTGACCGTGAGGCCGGCCATGCCCTCGCTCACCCCGAGATCCGGTGCCATCACGCTGAGCACCCCGATGGGCAGCTCCTCGATGGTGATGAGCACGAAGATCCCGGCCGCGAGGGCCACGATCCCGGCCCAACGGCGTGCGCTGTCCACTGCTGCTGCTCCTCGTTCTCGGTCCGGTCCACTCACGATAGATCACCGCAGGTCGCACGATCACCGCAGGTCGCACGAACACCGCAGGTCGCGCGATCACCGCAGGTCGGACGAACCGATGGATGCCCTCCGACCCCTGCGACGCACGAGGGCCCCGGTCGCGTCGGGGCAACCGGGGCCCGCCTGGGGCGGCATCTCCCGCGGGGCCATCCCGCAGTTCCGCCTCGCGGCGTCACCTCGCGGGATCAGCTCGCGGCGTCAGATCACGCGTCAGATCACGGTGTCGAAAGCTGCGCCGATCTCCTGCTCCCCATCGTTGAACTGGAGGAACTTCCCGGCGGTGCCGGGACGCTCGATGGCGGCCGCGATGGTGCGGGCCACGTTGGCGCGCGAGACGGTGCCGCTCTCGGGCGCGCCGAGATCGATTCGTCCGGTCGGCTCCTCGAGGGTGAGGCCCGAGGGGCCGAGGATCGTCCAGGCCAGCTCGGTTCCCTGCAGGTGGGCGTCGGCCTGCGCCTTGGCCTCGGCATAGGCGTGGAAGGGCTCCGACTCAGGGATGCCGTGCTCCAGGCTCGCGCCGAAGTAGCTGACCATCACGTAGCGGCTCGCTCCGACGCGCTGAGCGGCGTCCATCGACGCGATCGCCGCCCGCTGATCGACCGCGATGGTGCGCTCCGGGTCCCCGCCGCCGGCGCCAGCGGACCACACCACTGCGTCCTTGCCGCGCAGCAGCTCGTCCCAGCCTCCGGCGTCGAGGCTCTCGATGTCGCTGAGCACCGCCTTCGCACCGGTGGCCTCGACCTCCCCCGCATGCTCCGGGTTCCGGATCACCGAGTGGACCGTGTGCCCGGCCTCCACGAGCAGCGGTGCCGCGAGCAGCGCGACCTTCCCATGTCCTCCGATAAGTGCAATATCCATGGCACCCACACTGTCACCGCCGCTACCAGGAGTCGAGGCCTCCCCCGCCATGTTCGCGGTGGGTGGACATCGGGCGGGCTCCCGGGCCGCGAGGGTGCGCACGCCCGTTATCCTGAGCCGGATCGCCGCGCGTGCGGCCGTCCCCTCGAGAGAAGGAACCTCAGCATGGCCGGTGGACTCGCTGCACTGCTCGATGACGTCGCCGCAATCGCGCGCCTGGCCGCAGCCAGCACGGACGACATAGCCGCCGCCTCCGTCAAGGCGAGCTCGAAGGCCATGGGCGTGGTGATCGATGATGCCGCGGTGACGCCCCAGTACGTGAAGGGGCTCCAGCCCAAGCGCGAACTGCCGATCATCTGGCGGATCACCAAGGGCTCCTTCCGCAACAAGCTCATCTTCATCCTGCCGGTCCTGCTGCTGCTGAGCATCTTCGCACCCTGGGCACTGACGCCGATCCTGATGCTCGGTGGCCTGTATCTGAGCTTCGAGGGCGCCGAGAAGATCTGGGAGCTGGTCAGCGGGAAGCCGAAGAAGGCGCCGGCCGCAGCTAAGGGAGCCGACGCCGAGGACAAGATCGTCTCGAGCGCGGTACGCACGGACCTGATCCTCTCCGCAGAGATCATGGTCATCTCCATGAACTCGATCGAGGCGGACTCGCTGTGGGCGCGCGCCGCCGTGCTCGTGGTGGTCGCGATCGGCATCACCGTGCTGGTGTACGGCGCTGTCGGCATCCTGGTGAAGATGGATGACGTGGGCCTGGCGATGGCCGCTGACAAGGACTCGGAGTTCAAGCAGAAGTTCGGCACCGGCCTGGTTCATGCGATGCCGAAGGTCATGACGGTGATCAGCTATGTGGGCATGGTCGCGATGCTCTGGGTGGGCGGCCACATCCTGCTGGTCGGCACCCATGACCTCGGGCTCGACCAGCCCTACGGCTTCGTCCACCACCTCGAGGGTCTGGTGGCCGGCGTCGCCGGTGTCGGCGGAGTGCTCGCCTGGCTGATCAACACGTTCTTCTCGTTCGTGCTCGGCCTGATCGTCGGCGGCATCGTCGCCGTCATCATGCACTTCCTGCCCTTCGGGCATCGCGGTGACGACGAGCACGGCGACGACGAGGGCAAGCACGCCGCGGCGAGCGCCGACGACACCCCCGGTACGGATGCCGCCGTCGGCTCCTCCACCGACTCAGGGAACCCAACGCCCCCCATGCCCCAGCGCTGAGGCGCCCCGCGGGCCCCACCGCGCCCGTCGGGACGCAGGCAACGCAGGCAACGCAGGCAACGCAGGCAACGCAGGCAACGCAGGATCGTACGAAAACGAGCCAGATCCTCACGGATTCTGGCTCGTTTTCGTCCTATCGCGACCCTGCCGGCCGGGGTCCCGGCGCTGGCCGGGGAACCAGCGCAGGCAGGGGAACCGGCGCTGGGTCAGGCGCCGGCCGGGGTCACGGGCGGCTCGGCGGACCAGGGGAAGACGATCCACTCATCGGTGCGGCGCCACACGTAGTCCGGGGAGACCACGGAGGCGGACTTCGCGTAGAGGACGGCGCTGCGGGCGTCGGCGCCCATCTCACGCAGCAGGTCCAGCACCAGGGCGAGGGTGCGGCCGGAATCGGCGACATCGTCGACGACCAGCAGGCGCTTGCCCTTGATCGACTCGGTGTCGAGCATCGGCGCGAGCAGCACCGGATCGGGCAGGGTCTCGTGGACGTCGGTGTAGAACTCGACGTTGATCGCATCGGCCAGCTTGAGGCCGAGGGCGTAGGAGAGCGAGCCTGCGGGCAGCAGCCCGCCGCGGGCAACGGCGATCACGATCTCGGGCTCGAAGTCGGAGTCAGCGATGTTCTGTGCCAACTCGCGCGAGGCAGTGCCGAACAGCTCCCAGCTCAGCACCTCCTTGACGACGAGGTCGGAGGAATCGGCGTGGAAGGCCTGGGACATCGGTTCGGTTCTCCTCGGGAGGGGCGATGCAGAGTGCTCCGATGGTAGCCGCCCCTGGCCCTGCGCTCGGGTGCTGGAGCCGTGGGTCTGCTCTCTTCCTCACAGCTCGCTC